>CAZSJP010000693.1:0-2861 GCA_964606675.1 uncultured bacterium | reverse complement strand
CGAATGGCCTGGGTGGTCGCCATAGTAGAGCCACACGCCCCGCCTGTTCTCAACGTCTCCGGACTCAAGGACCCCCACTCCGTAGCCGTCCGACAGACGAGAGGGCTGCACGAGCGACTGATCGGGCGGCACGCCCACCCTGGTTGTTTCGTCGTAGAATCCGCCACCCGGCTTCGCCGTAGACTTCTCTCTTGCTTCGCTCTCCGCCTGTTGGACGCGCCTGTACTGCTCGAGGGCGATTCGGAACGACTCCTCGTCGGGGAACGACTGCGCGGCCGATTCGTAGGTTTGCCCGACACTGGAGATCGGCATCACGGACGTCGGTGGCAGGGCCTCGCCCGAAGGCAGCCCGCCGGTGTCGCCGATGAACGGCGCCTGAATCTGCGCAACGACTATCTCCAGCGGCCACTTGAGTATGTCGCGGTACCGAGCGTGACCCTCAATGGGACTGTACCGGTCCGCCGGATATCGCTCCGCGTCGGACTCGCTCAGGCCGTTTAGGCCGTCGGAGATCGAGACGAGCGCGGAGACGTGGTGGCCGTTGTATCCGCCCACGGACTCGTACGCGGCACCGTCCTTGTAGTAGAAGTTCGTCGGCATCCTGGCAACCTGGCCGCCGCCGGTGAGCAGCCAGTCGGCCAGCTCGCTCGCCTCGGGGATGTCCAGTACGCGGATGATAGACAGGAGGCCGCGCTGCGGCTCCGGCAGGTTCGAGGACATCGCGTCGTCTAGCGCGCCCTGTGCCGCGGCGCGGAACAGGTATTTCTCGATGTAGCCCCGAATCGCCGGCCCGCCATCGAGCAGCGTAATCTTGCCCTTGAGAAACGTCGCCAGTTCGCTGTCGCCATCTATTCGGTCGTATATGAGATCGTACGCGCGCGCCGCGACAGCGTAGTTGCCGGGCATGTTGATGCAATAGTCGTCCATGCCTGACCCGGCCAGATCGGTCTCGCTCGTAGGCATCAGAGGGCCGTACTGAATGCCGCCCTTCTTCTCCCGGTACATCGGCTCCTGCACCGTACCTTCGTAACGCCGGAAGCGATGCTCGGGGAAGCGGCACAGGTACCGGTGCTCGCGTGCAAGGCTCGCAAGCAACACGGCGATCTTCCGTACCGCCCGCGCGTCGGCGGTGGCCTCGAAATACGCGGAGAGGGTCCCTATGGTGCTGTACACAAATCGGATGCGTCGGAGCAGATAGTATGATATGAACCCGAACTTGGCAGTCTCGCCGTCGTCGCCCACCCGCTCGAAACCGAACCCGTCGTCGGGGAATGAGCCTCGCGTGAAGTCGCCCGACGTCACGTCGTTGGATGGATACCATTCGCCACCGACCGGGCACTGGACTTTGTACGGGTGGTTGCGAATGTCGACGATCCACGGGTAGTAGGGGTCGCTGCGATAGATCTCAAGCCCGTGGACGGGGCACCCGTGGTCGAGGTTGAGGAAGTGCCATCTAGGGAGATCGCACGGCGGCTCCAGCCCGAACAGTTCCTCCTCGGACCACCCGAGTTCCTCGGGTGCCGGAGCATCGGGCCGGCCACCGATCTGGGATTCCGGCACGATGGTATGCCGCGACTTCAGGCCGACGTCGCGTCTGTCCATCGGCCATATTCTCGGCAGTTGCGTCTGGCCGAGGCGCGCTTCGGAACCCCACTCCTCCTCGGCGACGATCTCGACGCCGATCATGCGTTGTTCGTCGACCCCACCGGTCGGACGAACCGTCCGCACGATTACGAGCGCGCTCGCGGCCGTTCGCTCCGCCCGGAAATAGAGGCGGTGCTCGGGCCCCTCCGAGTTACTCGGGGTGCGGTCGAGTAGATGTAGCGCTTCGTTGTGGTCGCAGTAGAGCTTGCCCTTGGCCTCGACGATCACCCTGAATCGCCTGCCCACGCCTACGCGCTTCGGTGCCCACACTTCTCGCATCGTGACCCCCCGAGGTCGTTCGGACCATCTGCTTCATCGTACATCAGCCACGATAAGTCTACATATCATAGGTCGTTCAGTCAACTTTCGGTCGCGTATTGGGCCAACGGCCGCGCCTCTGTTTGCCCCATGTGCGAACAGGCGCTACATTGGTCACCGGCGCCGGAGAAGGGGTTCGAATCGCTGACGGAAGAATGGAATCGGGCCGCGGCGGGCTTCTCGGTCTGATCGGACCGGGACTGCTTGTAGCGGCGACTGGTGTCGGCGCGGGCGACCTCGTTACCGCCAGCGTGGCCGGAAGCAAACTCGGAGTCGCCGTGCTCTGGGCGGTGTTGGTAGGGGCATTCCTGAAGTTCGTCGTCACCGAGGGCTTGGCAAGGTGGCAACTCGCCACCGACCAGACGCTGCTGGAAGGCATGGCGCAGCGATTCGGCCCCGCCGTTGGCTGGGTGTTCCTGCCGTATCTGCTCGTCTGGTCGCTGTTCGTCGGTTTCGCGCTGATCTCGGGATGCGGCGTGACCCTCCACGCGATACTCCCCGTTCTCGGCGGCGCTGATCGCGGCAAGATCGTCTTCGGGATCGTCTCAAGCCTGGCGGGGCTGGGGCTGGCAGTCGCCGGCGGCTTCCGCTTGTTCGAGAAGGCGATGGCCGTCTGTATCGGTCTGATGTTTGCCACTGTGGTGACGGCGGCGGTTCTCGTCTGGCCGGGGGCGGCCAGCGTCCTACACGGGCTGGCAATCCCGACGATCCCCGACGCGGGCGGATCGGGAGTCACCTGGACAGTCGCGCTCATCGGAGGCATCGGCGGTACTGTCACCGTGCTATGCTACGGATATTGGATCCGCGAGAAAGGGCGTGGCGGCGCCGGCGACGTGGCCGCGTGCCGGCTCGACCTGGGCCTTGGTTACATCATGACGGCCATCTTCGGCGTCGCCATG
>CAZSJP010000692.1:0-2867 GCA_964606675.1 uncultured bacterium | reverse complement strand
ACCGACACGAGGGCACCACGCCGGGCGAGACGACGCTGATGCGAGGCGACGCGGGAAGATACGCCCGCCCGGACGCTCCGGAATCGGGGCTGCCGGAGACATACCTGCCGCGGTGGATGACGGCGATTCTTCGCCACGGCCGCGGCAAGGACGCGTCGTATCTCGCGCTGCCCTTTAACCCGCCGGGCGGTCATCGCCACAGCGACAATCTGGCGCTATACTACGCCGACCGCGGCCGGACGATATTGGGCGACCAGGGCTACCTTAGCTCCGCGCCCATCCAGCGCTGGATCCGTGGAACGCAGAGCCACAACCTCGTCATCGTCGACGGCGAGGACCAGTCGATGGACGCGCGCAAGCCGAAGCTTCACCGGATGGCGACCTCGCCGCACGTATCCGTCGTCGAGGCATCGTCCGATGCGTACGCGCAGTGCTCGGACTACCGACGCCTGATCGCGCTCGTCAAAGGGCCGGGCGCCGAGACGTTCGCGGTCGACATATTCCGCGTCCGGGGTGGCGACGTGCACGATTACCGCGTCTTCAGCGAACTGGCGGCGAGCGATACCGACGGCGGCTCGCTCACGTTCGACGACCTCGACGTGCTGCCGCAGGGGGCGCTGCCGAACTACGGCGTCAGCGAGGACGCCGATGACATATTCGGGCTGCGAGATGCGATGTCCGTCGCGAACCCGCCCGACTCGTGGGAGACCACGTGGGCGGAGCCGGGAAGATCGTACCGACTGCGCATGCTCGGCTGTGCCGATGAGGTGGCGGCCTCGCACGGCCCGGGGCAGGAGATGTGGGAACAGATCGGCCGACGCGTGCGGTATGTCGACGTCGTCAATCGCGGGCACGCGCTCGACAGCGTCTTCGTCGCGATTCACGAACCGAGCGGCGCCGATGGTTCGTTCCCGGTGCGCAAGGCCGTGCGTATCGACGTCGGCGACCGCTGCGAGCCCGGCGCGGTGGCGCTCTCGATCTCGTCGGCTTGGGGCGATTACCTGGTGTTCAGCGACGTATCCGAGGAGATAGAGGTCGACGACGTCCGCTTCAGAGGTGCTTTCGGCATCCTCTGCAGGCCGGCCGACGGCATGAAGTGGATGCTCGCCTCAGGGGCCGAGACGCTCGCGACGGCCGACGGCTTCGGATTCGAGGGCTTGTCGCCATCGTGGAGCGGCACCGTCGCGGAGCAAGCGGACGGATGGTTCGTGCCATCTAGCGATAGACCCGCCAACTGGCCCTCGTCCGCGGACCGTACGTCGACAGACGGCACGCAGAATTACGTGCTTGCCGAGGCCGATGGTTTCGAGACCGGATTTCCCGTGCGTGAGACGAGCGAGCGGCGCATCGACGTCGACCGTTTCGTGTTGCCGGAAATCGCCCGGTTCGAATTGCCCGCCGCGGTCTACAGGGAAGACGTGTAGGGAGAAGGAGGCTGACGTGTTGGTCCAACGCCGAGGAACAGGTCGAGCCAGATAGGGTGTGTGGTGAGGGGATGCGGGCCACTGGCAGCGCATACAACTCAGGAGTCTGGCTGTGTGAAAGCTGGATCGACGGAGAGCCGCTTCTCGACCAATTCGCCCGTATATTTGCGGGCTTCCACCATGTGATTCGCCTGCGCTTGTGTATCTTCCAGTTTCCTCGAAAGGCGGGAAATATTATAGTGCACAATGCCCCGGCTTGAGTCGCCCAGGGGTGCATACGACAGCAACGCACAGAGTACTTGTCTGGCGCGACGGACACCATCGACGTCAGGTCTGTCCAAGGCGGCGCTGGTCAGCTTGTCGGACTGAATCCAGTAGGTAGTAGCCACGGGGGCCTTAACCAGTTCGGCAGCTTCCGAGTGGAATCCGTGGATCCCCAAGAGGTACGAGAGAACGTGCCTCTGGTCGCTCCCCGTGGTCATCCCGAGCCGACCCATGATGGTTTCGATGGCTTTTCGGTATGTGCGCGACGAGATGGCCGCGACGACGGCAGCCACCAGGGCCGCGGAGGCGGCCAGATTGGCTAGCCACACACCTAGCTCGATGTTCGATCCCTCCATGCCCGTGTAGCCCACCCCTCTGAGTGACACCTCAGGTTTGTTGGGGAGCTCTCCAGAGCTTGTGACATACAGCGAAAGACCAATTCTATCGTGTGGATTCAGGTGAGGCACCCGAATCCGGTACACTCCGCTCTCCACTGTCTCCTCATACTGCATCGCACGATCAGTATCGACGGCGGACTCCGGGATGGCCAGTGGTCCGAGATCCACGGAGCAGATGACTTCTTTGACGGTCTCCGTGCCGCTGTTCCCTATTTGTACATCGTAGATGCACACATTGCCAATCACGCTATTGAAGGGGCGCGCCTCGTCAACGTAGTAGACGAGCTCCGGCTCTCGGGCTTGCAGCTCGGCTATGGCAAGGCCTGCAAGCACAGTCACCGCACTGGTCACCAGCGGCGGCAATAGGATGGTCTTCCACGATGTGCTACCGGAATCCACACGCTCCTCCAATCGCGTATCTACCCCATCGCCGCCGCGAGTGCTCGCGCACGGCATTCAGTGCTGGTCTGGCGGGAGCGCCTGTGCGATCGCCTACTGTCCTCGGCTTGGTCGGCGCCAAGGTCAGCTCCATCTACCGCCTCGTCGCCCGCCTCCGCGCCAGACTTCAACAGCTTTCGCTATCGCGCCCCGGACTCAAGATCTAGGGCCTTCAAGCCGCCCTCCATCACCTGACTTTGCGCTTCCTGTTCGCGGCCGCCCAGCTTGCCGGCCAGGTTGATTCGACGGCCTCTCTCTACGCGCATTGCCTCGGCCTCGCGCGTCGCGCCGTTGTTACCGCTCATGATAGATCCGGCCGCGAATCATGATATCGGGTGTTCTC
>CAZSJP010000691.1:0-2874 GCA_964606675.1 uncultured bacterium | reverse complement strand
GGGGGGGTGTTTAAAAACTCTTAGGGGGGGTTGGGGGCGCCCGGCCCTTCCCCCCCCAGGACGACGAAGGAGAGGAAACGAAGATGGCCAAGATCGCGATGATGGGCGCCGGGAGCGCCGGTTTCTGCCAGGGACTCGTACGCGACGCGCTCAGTTTCGGGTCGCTGGAAGACGCGCACTTCGCGCTGATGGACGTCAGCGAAGAGCGGCTGGGATGGGCTTACGGGGTCCTGCAGAAGATGAAGGAACAGCACTCGCTCAAATGCACCTTCTCAGCGACACAGGACCGGGCCGAAGCGCTGACCGACGCCGATTTCGCGATCTCGATGATCCAGGTCGGCGGCCTCGAGCCGTACAAGTCGGACATCAACATCCCGATGAGATACGGCGTGGACCAGTGCGTCGGCGACACGCTGAATCCCGGCGGAATCTTCCGCGGCCTGAGGCATGTCCCGGCGCTGCTCGACATGATGCAAACGATGGAAGAGGTGTCCAACCCCGACATCGTCTTCATGAACTACGCCAACCCGATGGCGATATGCTCGTGGGCGATGCAAAAATCGTACCCCCACGTCGCGTCGGTGGGCCTCTGCCACGGCGTGCAGCACACGACCAAGATGCTCTGCGACTGGGTGGACGTGCCCGTCGACGAATGCGAGGTCCTGACGGTTGGGATCAACCACATGGCGTGGTTCACGACCTTCAAGCACCAGGGGCGCGACATGTACCCGGCGATGTGGGACAAGCTGGACAAGGAAGGTCCCATCAAGGGCGAAGAATACAGGTTCGAGATGATGAAGGCGGCCGGATACTTCATGACCGAATCCCCGGGGCATCTTTCGGAATATCTGCCGTTCTTCCGCAAACGCAGGGACATAATGGATATCTTCGGTGGCCCCGGGTTCAGTGGCGAGTCGGCCGCCTATCTGAACTCGTGCCTGCGTGGCTTTGAACGCTACAAGAAGGAGATGGACGATCTGGCGTCGGGCAGCAAGCCCATTCCCTACGACCCGGAGAAGGGGCCGTCGGTCGAGTATGCAGCAAACATCATGAACGCGAAGCTGACAGATCAGCCGTTCCGATTCGCCGGGAACGTCCTGAACAAAGGCTTCATACCCAACCTGCCGTACGACTCGTGCGTGGAGGTGCCGACGTACGCCGACAGGCTGGGGCTTCACGGATCGTACGTCGGGCGGATGCCGGAGCAGTGCGCGGCGCTTTGCCAGTCGAACATCTCCGTGCAGGAGCTGACCGTGAAAGCCGCGCTCGAAGGCGACCACGAGGCCGTGTACCACGCTATGCTGATGGACCCGCTGACGGGGGCCGCGTTGGCGCCGCACGAGATTCGCAACATGGCCGACGAGATGCTCGAAGCGCAAGCCGAATGGCTCCCGCAGTTCAAGGGCAAGAAAGCCACGGCGCCGGGGCACCGCGTCGGCAGGCTCGAATCCGGCGCGATGGGCATCAAGTCCGGCGCGGCGGTCGACGCGACCATCGGCCACTACGACGACGACTGATCGCGGCTGAGGCCGACCGGACGCGAGAGCAAGCGTGGGCAGGCAGGAATGCCTGCGTGCCCGCAGAGTACGACCCCACCGCCGACAGCGCGACGGCCCGGCAGAGAGTGGGCGCTTGGCCGCGCTTGGCCGCTCTCACAACGTGAGGAACGCACACGATGACCACACCTGAGATCGACGCGCCGGTAGACGTGGCGCCATTCGCCGAGAGTCGCTCGTGGTCCGATGGCAACGACGCGGGGCTGCAATGGACCGACGCACGCGACATTGAGCGGGTCGTCGTCCGATGGCGAGACGAGACCCCTGCGCGGGACAGTGTTCGGCTGGAGTACTGGCAGAGCGCCTGGCCCGAGCAACGCATACCCAAGGGCGTCAAGAGCGGGGCCGGCAGCTCGGGGTGGGGGCACGAAGGCGATTGGTTCAACGGCCAGTGGTGCCGGGCCGACATAGACGTGGCGACCGAGGGCGGCTCGTGGACGTGTACTTTCCGACCCATCGACGCCGCTGAGTTCCCGGACATCTCCGATTTTGCCGCAACCTACCGACGGACTCTCAAGGTTCGTGTCGTATCGGACGGTCCGTTGCCGGCCGTCGCGTGTCTCGAAGCCTACACCGACTCGACGTGGCTACGGCTCGACGTCGCTGTACGATGGGATACCGCGCGCGACATGCCCGACGGCGCGACCGCGACGGCCAGGCTTGAGGCGTACAACGGTCACGTCGGCGACGTGGCACAGAGCGGCGACACTCTCGCGTTCGGCCTGTGGGCTACCGCCAATAGCGACGTCAGTTCCCACGACGGCACGGTTGTCACCGTGCGCAACGGCGATAGGACGTTCTCATTCCTTGCGTCGGACCTTGACGACGGCCCGCTGCTGATTCGGGACCTCGGCGCGTCCGTGGCCCTTGCCGAGGACGGCAGGCCGTATGCCGAGATCGCCCACGAACAGGCGGCCTCGGGCGGCAAGACAGTCTACGACCGGGTCTTCGACGAGCCTGAACAGACGTTGCCGGGCGCATGGTCGGACCTGCCCGCAAAGACATCGTTCTACTTCGTCCTCGGCGCCGAGGGGCGTCGGCAGCGTTTCGGTATCGAGCCGGACGGCCGCGTCCTCCGCGGAGAGGCCCGCGGGTTCATCGAAACGGTGCCGGGCAAGGATACAGCCAGGGTTGCCGGAGACTCCGCGCCGCTGTCCTGGAGTTTCGGCCTGCCGTTGCTGCCGCCGACGCGTCGGGTTCCGATGCGCGGCTACCTGCCCGTCATGACAACCGAGTGGGAGACGGGCGGGCTTCGGTACAAGCAGACCGGATTCTGCACGCTCCTTGACCGATCGCCCGACGACCGGCCCATATTGGG
>CAZSJP010000690.1:0-2876 GCA_964606675.1 uncultured bacterium | reverse complement strand
CGCCGGTGCACGTGGTGAGGACAACGTCATGACACATCACATCTAGAAGCCCGGTGTTTCGTGTCGTGATCAGTCGCCTGCATTGGTCGCCGCCGCGCATGAACCAGCGGAGGTGGCTCTCGTCCCAGACGTCGTCGATGACGAGGACGCACCGCTTGTCGCCGAGGGCCGCCGCCAACGCCTCGCCCGCGTCTGTCTCGGACTCGAATGCCGGGCGATCTCCGGTGAGGGTCGCGTGGAGCGTCCGGATCTCCCTGAAGACGTCGGGTTGCTGCCCCAGCGTCACCCACAGTATGCCATCCCTGAAGAACTCGCGGACGCCCACATCTCGGCAGAGCGCCGCCGCGAGGGTGGTTTTGCCGAGGCCACCCGTTCCGCGTAGCGCCGTCGTCAGCGAGACAGGGGACGACTCGGCGTTATTCAGCAGATAGTCACGCGCCTCGGCGAACTTCTGGGGACGCTCGACGAACCATTCCGGCAGGGGTTGGCTCGTGAAAGGAGCGCCCGGTCGCTCGTCGGGGACGACTCCTTCCGACTCCGCGCCGCCCCCGCCGACTCTCATGTTCCCGACATAGCCGATGTCGCTGATCGCTACGGTCTGCCCCTCGCCTCCCCCATCGATCGTCAAGTCCTCTACCAGGCCGATATCTCCCACACGGATATCGGCACCCTTGGGCCGACGTATGACGCTCGTGGGGCCCGGCTCGACGCCCATGGCCGTGATGCCCGCGACGATCCGCGGCATGATCGCTGCAACGCCCTCCGGTGGGATGTCGACAGATACGGCTGCGCCTATGGCTTGCGCCCAATCGGGTCGACGCTCCTGGAAGTCCTCGTGGGTGATGCCGCGAAGCGCAGGGACAAACCGCCTACCGAACTCCAACGCTCGCACGATCTCGTTGGTCACCTGATTCGAATGGAGCGCCTTCTGCGAGATGACAACCACGACCACTTCGCATCCTCTGAGCGCCGCGGCCACCTCCACAAGGTAGTTCTGTCCCGGGAGGCAATCCTCCTCGTAGTACCACGTGGTGTAGCCAGCGGCCTCCAGCGCCTGTGCGATGCCGATGGCCTCGGCTGCGTCGTGTCGGGAGTGGCTGACAAACACGTCGCTCACAGTTGCCTCCCTGCGATCTGAGTGCTCACGCGTTGCCCGGTGGCGTACGTCGTCTAGTCCATTGTCGCGACTGCCCTGGGTGGGGTCAAGGCGGTGGCGTCCTGAGACCATCGGCCTGGGAGACGGTTTGCTCCGACGGAATGTCCTCGCCACATTTGGGGTACGAGTTGCCGACCGTATGCGGCGCGCGGACGAGACCGATCTTAGCAATGCGAGAGTGCGAGGACACATGAACCCACAGACGACGTTCAAAATCAGCCCGGGCCAGCGGCAACTGTTCCTGGACGACGAGGGCATCGCCGAGGTCGAGAACCTCTCGCGCGCAATGCACCAGCCGGCGAAGAAGGGCGCGGTCGTCCGGCCGAACGTCGAGCGCGGCGAAACGTCGTTGCAGACCAGAAGTGCCCCCGTATGGGACCCGGCAGCAGGCGTATTCAAGCTGTGGATGCTAACCTCAGCGGTCTATTCCGGGACGACGTACGCCGAGAGCGACGACGGCCTGCATTGGCGCAAGCCTGCGCTCCGACAGCGAGAGGTCGGCGGTTCGTTGGAGAGCAACTTCGTCACGGTCGAGCCGGATCGCGAGTGGCCCGCAAACGCGATGGAGAACATCGTGTACGACCCGGACGACGGCGATCCGGCGCGCCGCTACAAGGGGTTCGCGCACGCGATGAAGCGCGAGCCGATGGTCAGCCCCGACGGCATCCGATGGTCTCTGCTCGACGTGCCGTCGATCCCAAGCTCGGACGAGTCGAACCTCAGCTACGACCGGCTGACCGGCACGTTCGTCGCAACCGTCAAGCACGGCGGCCCGTACGGTCGCTCGGCTCATCTGAGCACCAGCACCGACTTCGATCGCTGGACCGAGCCGACGCTGATGTTCCACGCCGACGAGACCGACCAGACTCTCGGGCGCGTCAACATCGCGCGACGGTACACCGACCCGCTGCTCGGCCGACCGATTCTCAACATCCCGGCCACGTACAACGTCGACGTCTACAACATGGGCGTATTCCGCTACGAGGGGCTTTACGTCGGGTTGCCCACGATGTACCACAAGACGGGGCAGGTGTCGGGAGATTGGGAAGGTTTCGACGGCTGGGACGTCCTTCCCGAGACGTTGGAGACCTATCGCCAACACGGCAACTGGGCGGGGTTCCACCACGTGCAGCTCGTATCGAGCCGCGATCTCGGAGGCTGGCAACGCCTCGGCGATCGTCAGCCGTTCATCGATCTTTCGCCGGTTGGCTCTGGCGCGTACGACCTGGCGACGATCATCGGGCCGTCGTCTCCCGTTGTGCGAGGTGACGAGTTGTGGTTCTATTACACGGGCCTCAAGAAATACGGCGGCCCGGTACCGATTCGGGGCGTCGACCGCGACCACGGCGCGATCTGCCTTGCCGTTCTGCGGCGCGACGGCTTCGTTTCGCTCGACGCGGGCGCGAACGAGGGTGCTTTCGTCACCGAGCCGTTCGAGTGTCCGGGCACGAAGCTGCGTGTGAATATCGACGCCCCGCGCGGTGAGGTCCGCGTCGAAGCGCTGGACTCTACCGGAGATGCGGTGGCGACGTCGGCGCCGCTCACGGGCGATCGACTGGACGTTGAGGTACACTGGGCCGAGGGTGGCCTCAGGGAGCTGAGCCGACAGGTAGTGAGCTTGCGGTTCACGCTTCGCAACGCGAGCATGTACTCATACTGGATAGAGAACTAGATGTGGAATGTCATGACGTTGTCACCACCCAAGCTGAGGAAGTTGATG
>CAZSJP010000689.1:0-2919 GCA_964606675.1 uncultured bacterium | reverse complement strand
GAGGTGAAGCTGCCGGCTGGCGCGACCCTTACGGATCAGACGTTCACGTGGACTCCGACCTATGCCCAGAAGGGCGATACGGTGGCCATCTTCAGCGTGGGGGATGGCATCGACGTCGTGAACGACACTGTCGGCATCGCGGTGCTTGTCCGATATGGCGACGTGACCGACGACGGTTCCGTGACGGCCATGGATGCCTCGTGGGTGCTCCAGTTCTCGGTCGACGTTCTCCCGTCGATCGACATGGTCGCGGCGGACGTCACCGCGAACGGCTCGGTGACGGCGTTCGACGCAGCGCTGATCCTCTATAAGGTTGTCAATCCGCTCTACTCGTTCCCGGCCGACGGCGGCGCAGTGCCGAAGCTGGCAGCCCGCGCCCCGCGCATCCTTACGTGGGCTCGCGACGGGTCCGGCTGGCTCCTGACGATCGACGACCCAGCGGGTCTCATGAGCGGCAACTTGACCTTCACATTGCCGAACGATGGCATGGTGACCGTGTCCAGCGACGACCAACTCGCATTCAGGCGCGACGGCACGAGCCTGCACGTCGCGTTCGCACGTATCGGCGACGGCTCGCAGGTTCTGCTCAGGGTCGACAGCGACGTGTCCATGGTTCGCCCACCGACCGTCGCGATGGCGGAACTCAACGAGGGGCTGATCGAATCCGCGACCATGGCCAGGCCTGCCGACTTCGCCCTCGACCGGAACGTGCCCAACCCGTTCAACCCGTCGACCACGATACGGTTCGGCCTGCCGACCGCTTCTCACGTGCAACTGGCGGTGTTCAACACGAACGGGCAGATGGTTCGTGTTCTGGTCGCCGGTTCGATGGATGCCGGTACGCACGAGGTAGTGTGGGATGCCAGAGACGCCTCCGGCCGCAACATGTCCAGCGGTGTGTATCTCTATCGCCTCACGAGCCAGGATGGCACGCTGATCCGTCGGATGCTGCTCGCTCGGTAGCGCATCGGCAATACGCAGACAACAACAGCCCGGCTCGTCAGACGACGAGCCGGGCTGCTTGCGTTCGTGTCGCTTCAAGATTGTGCGATGCCCCGAACGGGGACTACTTCCACCCGACGGCGTTCTGCACGCGTGTGCGCAGCAGCGTGTTCATCACAGCGATATGGTGCTGGTTGTGGCGGAGCACGTACAGCCAGTGCGCGAGCATGTTCGGACCGGTCCACGGGAACCCCGCCGGGGCGGCAGCCAGATCCTTGTCGGTCGTGGTGCCGAGGCGCTCGTCAAGCTCACGAGCTACTTCGTCGAGAAACGCAAGCTGATCTTGTTGCGACGGCAGCGTCTCGGGCGCGGCGTCCTCCCAGTCGATCCCGAAACGCGCGCCGAACATGTACTCCTCGTGCGACCCCGCCATGTAGAACTCGGCCGTCTCAATGGTGTGCAGAGCCTGACCGGCCGGGGTAAGGTATCGATCGCCGTTGCGGTCGACCCCGCGCCACCGGTCGCTTGGAAAGGCCATGATCGTCTCGCGCAGCATCTCCCACGTGCGAGAGAAGTGGTCGGCTAGCGCTTCGGTTGCGGTGGACATGGTTCCCCTCCCAGACGCGATCGGCACAGGTCGGCGTTGCTCGCCGGTCGCGTCTGCTGTGCTACTCCGGCTCGAACAGGAGCAACTCCGACGAGATGGCGGATTCGAGCCTCACACGGACTCCATCCTGACACAGTCGCATGCCTTCGATCGGTGCGGCGCTCTTCTGGCTGTCGACCGTCACACGGTAATCGCGGCCGACGTCAAGCCCGCGCGGCGCGAAGCGGAATGCGTCGGTGTCGCTCTCGCCCAGGCGGACTATCGTGGCCCACCCGCGCGAACGATCCGGCGCGGCGAACTCCACCGCGAACCACCCGCCCGACGTGACGCCTCCGCGAGACGATATCGGCGCGTGATGGTACATCCGGCATGTAGGCAGTAGCGGACGGATGAAGTCCCTGTAGATGCCCGAGTAATGCAGGAACGCGTCCCTGACGACCGGGCTCAGTTCGTCGACCGACCGCGCAGGTCCGAAGGCGACCAATGGCGTCGAGAGCGAGAACGTGCACCTGAGATACGTCTCCAGATGCCCTTTCCAGCCCGGAGCGCCAAGCGCGATGACCAGCGCGTCGGGCGGCAACGCCAGCGTCTGCCCGCTGTAGACTCGGAGCACGTGCGGCATCCAGAGGCCGTCGGTGAGATACGTCTCGTGGAAAAGGCCGGCGGTTCCGAGGTCGTTGCGAGCCCCACCTGCCGCGCACTGCTGCAGTATGACGTCCGGGTACCGCTTCTGAACGCGTCGGTAGATCGCGTCGAACGCCTCGTAATATCGCCAGTAGTCGTTCTCGACCACACCGTCGCGCTCGGTGGCTGACCCCTCGAACGTGAATAGGGGGTTGTAGTCCAGCCGATAGAGGTCGGGTCTGTACTCGTCCAGCACCCGGCATATCTCGCCCTCGACGTACTCGGCGACCTCGGGCTTCGACAGCTTCATGATGCCCTGGGGTCCGAGCCAATCGGGGTGTTCCAGGCCGGCCTTGCTCTTGTCGACCGGGCCGCGTCCGCCTTCGGTCTCGACGTAGAGGCCGAACAGCAGTCCCTTCTCGTGGATGTACTCTCGCACCAGGTCGAGGCCGTTGGGGAAGCGTGTCGGCGATGGGTACCAGTCGCCGGTGATATCCCACCAGCACGCGTCCAGTGTGAACACTTCCGCGCCGAGGTTTGCGGCGAGGTCGATGCCGTTCTGCAGGTTGACCTCGTTGAAGTCGTCGCCAGTGAAGTAACCCTGATCGCCGGGCACAAGGACCTGCACCAGATGCGATTTATCCTCGCTACGGGTCGGCAGCACGGTGCGACGGATATGGTCGTGCATCGCCTGGACCGCCGAATCGAGATCGCCTTCGACGTGCCCCAGATGGACCGCCGGGGTC
>CAZSJP010000688.1:0-2927 GCA_964606675.1 uncultured bacterium | reverse complement strand
CAAGGACGAAGCGCTGGAGAGTCTGAAAGGCGCCATCGCGCTGATCCTCGAAGACCGGCGCGAGGATGGATTGCGAGGTATCCCAACGGACGCAGTTCGGGCGACAGTCACGCTCGGATGAAGCGCGACGCACTCCTCAGGCATCTCAGGCGGAACGGCTGCAATTTGAAACGCGAGGGCAGTTCCCACTCGCTTTGGCAGAACCCACGCACTGGGGCTGTGGAGGCTGTCCCGCGGCACGCCGAGATCGCCAACGTTCTCTCCCGGAAGATATGCCGAGCGCTCAGCGTGCCCGAAATCGGACGGTGAGGCGGCGACCTCACTTCCCGCGAGGCCGCGTCGCGCCGTGCCCCTCTGGCCGCAGAGACCCCTCGTGGCCTATTCCAGCATCCCCTTCACTTCGCCCTCGAACGCGGCGATCTCGTCGTTGCCGGCCAGTACGCCGATCTCCAGCTCGAACGTGCGCTCTTCCATCGGCTCCATGAACTGCAAGCGCCCGGCTTCGCGGTCTTTGTCGCGGCCTTCGACGAGGCAGTTGGCCGGCTCCAAGCCGCACGTGTACCACCCCTGCCCCATCTGCTTCCACTGGATGAGGTACGGCAGCTCCTCGGGCTTGTAGCGGATCACGCCCCCGATGCCCATCTCGCGGTTCACGATCCCGATGGCCGTCTTGCCGTCGGCGCCTGTCGCTACGTCGTGGTAGTAGACTTTCTCGGCGTAATCCTTCACCGGGGCGTGGAGCCGATGGTAAGTCTCCTTGCCGTCCTCGGCGTCTGCATCGCGTGGCGTCGCGGAGCGAGCGGGCGTGACGACTTCCGAGCCGTCGCTGACGACCGGGAATCCGTAGTTGCAGTGGTACAGCAGCATCAGCGGCGTCGTGTGCCAGCCGATGTTGACAACGGTATCGCGGATCGTGAACGTGTTCGACCCGAGCTTCGTGCTGACCACGCGCTTCAGTTCCATCTCGTCGTTGAAGAGCGATCCCTCGCGCATCGAGCCCGAGGCCCACATGATGTACTCGTCGCCTTCCCAATAGCCGCCGAAGCTTGCGCGCTTGGCCGGGACGGTTCCGATGCGACCGTGGATGCCCAGTTCCTGGTCGTCGTCGTTGCATGGCGCCCCGGCGAACGTGACGCCGCACGTCGCCACCAGCCCGCCGAAGAACGTCCGCAGCCACTCCATGTCTTCCTGGTCGAAATAGGTGCCCGAGATGTCGCCTGTCGACGAGCGCCACGCCAGCGGCATTCCGTTGTAGCTGGCGGCCGTCACGTCCATCGCGCGCCCGGCTGCGACCGTAAACGCGAATCCGCTGCCGGTGGTGAAGTCGAACACGTCGACGCCGGTGCTGTTACCATCCGCTAGAGTGCTCTTCCGCACCTCGGCTATCTGCCCGATGTCGCCCACGCGTTCCAGCAGTTCGCGCTTCGTCCAGTTGCGTCCCCACAGTGTCGCCATGTCGTCGTCTCCTTCAGATATGCTTCAACAGATTCGCTATCGTACGTCGTCCGAGACACGAAACATACTACTGAACCCGGCGCGCCCGAACCGTGTCGTCGTCGTCCCCTTCGCGGACGTTGGGAGTCTGCTTCGCAGACCTCCCGGATCGGTTGTTGTGGCAACCTACGGTGGGGACTCCGCTTGCGTCGTCCGGGTAGACATGAGTGTCCGCGTGCCCGCAGGGCACGACCCTACCTGCGATGACGGGCCACCGCCCAGGAGATTCGGTAGGAATTCCCCAACGTGCCCGCTAACGCATGCCCCTCACCCTCGTGCCCTGCGGCCACGTGTCCCTCTCCCAAGGGGCGAGGGACGAAGCTGTCGCGATACCCCGTGCCACCCACCGTTCCGTAGGAATCTCCCAACGTGCCCGCTAACGCTCCCCCCCTCCGCATCTGCCGACCAGGTCGCCAACACCGACGCCCCAGAGATTCCGACCTCGGCGCAGCCGAGGAAGAATCTCCCAACGTCCAGGAAGCGGACGACGGTCATGGTGGACGAGCAGGGCCCGCGCTACATTTCCGGTGGGGTCTCGCACGTGCGCGGCGCCCCGCCCGTCGACCCTAACAGGAGTGTTCATGCAGCGAGCAGTACTGGTCGCGCTCAGGCGTTCTGAGCTGCGCGACGACGACGTGCCGACTCCCGGACCGGGAGAAGTGCTGATCCGGTGCGAGGCCGTGGGGATCTGCCGGTCGGATATCCATCTGTTTCGGCACGGGCGAATCGGCGACGCCGTTATCGAGTTACCGTTCACGATCGGCCACGAAACCGCCGGGACGGTTGCAGCATTCGGCGCGGGCGTCGTAGGTCTCCCGGTCGGTATGAAGGTAGCCATCGAACCGGGCATACATTGCGGCCGGTGCGAGTGGTGCTTGCGTGGCGACCCGAACCTGTGCTCGGACCTGCGCTTTCACGGCGCGCCACCGGTCGAGGGCACGCTCAGACAGTTCTTCGTCCATCCGGCGGACCAGTGCGTCCCGCTCGACCCTCGCCTGAGCATCGACGACGGCGTGATGCTCGAGCCGCTGGCTATCGGCGTGCACGTCGCGTCGCTTCTGCGTCCGAGGCCCGGCGCGACAGTCGCCGTGATCGGCTGCGGGCCGGTCGGGCTGATGGCGCTGGCGGTTGCCGCGATCAGCCCGGTGGGCAAGCTGATCGCCGTCGACAAACTGGCCCACAGGCTCGAACTTGCAGAACGATACGGCGCCACCGACGTAGTGGACGCTACCGACGCCGATTTGGTCGACGAAGTGATGCGCGCTACCGGCGGACGCGGGGTCGACTACGTCATCGAGGCGACCTCGGCGCCTGAGTCGTCCGGCGCGGCGGTCCGGATAGCCGCGCTCGGTGGTACCGTGGCGTTGGCAGGCATCCCGGAAGCTGACGAGGTGTCCGTCCCGACTCATGCTGCGAGGCGCAAGGGCGTCACG
>CAZSJP010000687.1:0-2942 GCA_964606675.1 uncultured bacterium | reverse complement strand
CGGGAAACGTCTCTCTCGTTTGCAGTCGTCATGTTTGGTGCCCCTGCCGATTACCGGCCCGCCTGAGCCGTCTGCGCTTGGCTGACGACGGGCCTGGTCAGTTCCCATCCGCCGGCCAGCGCTCGGCAGAGGGAAACGCGGAATGCAAGCCGCGCCACGCGCGCGTCCAGCAAGGCCTTCTGAAGACTATGGAGGGTCTGCGTTGCGTCGAGAACGCTCAGATACGAGCCAGCGCCACCGACGTACTTGTCCCTCGCGCGATCCACAACCGCCCCGGCTATCTCGACCTGCCGCGCGAGGCTCGCCGCGTATTGCTCCTGCCTGCTGCCTTGCGAAAGAAGGTTCTCGACTTCCGCGAATGCGGTCAGCACCGCGAGCGCGTACGAGTTGACGCTCGCCGACGCGATGGCCACCGACCGGTCCGACTCGGCCTTGAGCCGGCCACCGTCCAGGATGGGCGCGGTCATGTTTCCCATCAGCGATGCCAGCCAGTTGCCTGCGAGGTCGCCTGGGTTCTCGCCGGTTGCGTTCGCCCTGGCCGTGATGCTGATGGACGGCAACCTGGCTGCCGCCGCCGCCGCCGCTCGCCTATCGGCCGCAAGCAGGGCGAAGTAAGCCTTCCGAATGTCCGGCCTGCGCCGAACAAGCTCGGCCGGTACGCCTGTCGACGGCATCGGGGGCAGATCTGGCGAGGTGCTGGAAATCGTCACGGGGAGCCGGCCCGGGCCTCTCCCCAACAGCAGTCGGAGTTGGTTCCGGCTCACCTCGGCTCGAGATCGGGCCAGCGCCAACTCGCCACGGCGCGATTCGACCGCCTGCCTCTGCCTCAGCACGTCCTCGGCGCCGACGGCTCCCATGTCGAACCGCACTTCGACCAGGCCAAGCGTCTTCTCGTTGATGCGCAACTGCTCTTCGAGAAGGCCTATGAGAGCGGTCTGCCCGCTGAGTCGGTACCAGGTGTCGGCGACCTGCGCGGCAACCGTGATGCCCGCCGTGCGCAGATCTTCCTCGGAAGCCTGCAAATCGTAGGTTGCCGCATGGCGGGATGCGCGGACACGCCCCCACAGATCGACCTCGTAGCTGGCCATCAGCCCGGTCGTGAGGCTCATGCGTGTCCCATCGGCGGCCGGGCCGTCGCTGCGTTGCGAAGTCGCTCCGGCGCCGACCGTTGCTGTCAGGGACGGGTACAGCGCCGCTCCTTCGCGCCGTGCAGCGGCCGCTGCCTGATCGAGCCGATCCCACGCCGTCTTCAGCGTGAAGTTCTGCCGTAGCGCGTGGCCGACGAGCGTATCCAGTACAGGGTCGCCGAAGTGCGTCCACCATCTGTCGTCGAGCACTACGTTGCCCGATTCGGAGAAGCGTGCGGGGGTCTCGACCGGCGGGGCCTCCGCGGCCGGTTTCGGTCCGCAAGAGGTCGCCATCGTCGCCACTATCGCCGCGCACGAGAGAACGCCTCGCAGGCCCGCATACTCCCGCCGGCGGTCTGCGCTCCGGCGATCGCGTCTGCCTCCGCGCCTACTCCTGCATTCCATACGCTTCTCCCGCTTGTAGTCTGAGCCACTAGATAGTACGGTGTACACCGGTCGAATGAGAAAGGGACTTCCGCGCGCGGCGCCGGCTCTCCAGGGAGTCCGGTGCGTTCCGGCGGTGGGACCGGAGCGCCCGCAGCGCCATACTCCTTAACAACACGTGCCGGGCAATGCGTTCCCACGATTCAGAGTTCTCGCTCTGCGCTACTAAGGACGGCACCATTGGAGTTTGGGGCAAGTACGTACGTTGTCGAGAAGCGACTCGACGAGGATTACCTGGATCGCTTCGTGTCGGCCGGGTTCGCATCTCTCGAAATCGGCGCGAAGCCGGTATTCGTCGATCCTGACGATGCCGCGCAGCATGTTCGTCTGCGAGAACACATGGCGCGAACGGGTCTCCGGGTGCACTCGATCCATGCCGGGCATCAACTGCGGTTCACGATGTCGAGCCCCGATCCCGCCATCCGCGCGGAGACCGTGCGGCAGGCGCGCGAGGCCGCACGCATAGTCAACGCACTCGGAGGAGACGTCGTCGTCGTGCATCCCGGTGGATCGGTGCGCGACGTGGCGGATATGGATGCATTCGTCGGCCGTGCGTGCGAAGGCGCGGCCGAAGTGGTGCGCGCTGTCTCGGCGGAAGGCGCACGAGTTGCGTTTGAGAACGCGAACCCGAACGGCTTCCCGTCCGAACCGGACATGTTGATGCAGATCGTCGGCATGTTCCCGCGCGAAGCTGTTGGCGTTTGCATAGACACCGGGCACATGAACTGCACGCGTTGGGGCACCGACGTGATCGCGGCTGCGGCGGGGCGTATCGTCAGCACTCACCTGCACGATAACGACGGAGCTTCCGACCGGCATCTCCCGCCCGGCCATGGGAACATCGACTGGGACCACGTGATGCGCGCGTTCCGCAACGCCGGGTACGACGGCCCGTGGATCTTCGAGTGCGGCGAAGTCGGTCGCCCGCCGTTCGATGAAGCCGCCGGGTCCATGCAGCTTCTGAGCGACGCGTGGACCAGGGCTGCATCCGGCCCGGGGCCGAGCAAGCCCGATGGGATATCCGGCTCCGAACCGATATCTTAGTGTTCGGCTGCCCGATTACCGGGCGCAAATCACACACGGCCAATTCGGCGGAGAGACCATGATTCGCTTGAGCATACCATTCGGAGAGACAGAGAAGGCTCTGGAGCTGCCCGCCAATGCGGATGTGATCGTCGGCGCGGGTGCGAATCCGTCGGCGACCAGAACCTGGGCCGACATGGCCGAGGACGCGATGCGCTCGCCAGCGGGCGCGGCGCCGATCGCCACGGAAGACCTTCGTGGCAAAAAGGTTGTGGTCATCACCGACGACCTGGCGCGGTCGACCAAGGCGGCCGACGTAATACCGGCCATCCTCAGGGATCTGCATTC
>CAZSJP010000686.1:0-2944 GCA_964606675.1 uncultured bacterium | reverse complement strand
ATAGGTCTGCATCTCGTCCGTGGCAGCGGCCTGCACCACCACAGCCAGGTGCTGCTCTGTGGCTTCGGGGGGGAATCCCATGTCGCGGATGTTCCGGCCGATTATCGTACCGGGATCGGCCGCGAGCCGATCCGGCGAGGGCGCGCTGAAGTCCAGATAGTCGCCATTGCTGGTGAGGCGAAACACCAGATCGGGGATGCCGGAGAGGATCGCGCGGTTGCGCTGTTCGCTTTCACGCAGCGCGTCCTCAGCCTGTCTGCGATTGGTGACGTCGATCAGGAAGCCCTCCAGCCCGACCACTTCGCCACCATCGATCACGGGGCTGACGGAGAACGTGTGGTACCCCATCGAGCCGTCCTTGCAGCGCCGGGAGAACTCTCCGGGAGGAATGGCTTCGCCGTCGAGCACCTTCTCTACGATGGCTTGCGCAGCCTTAAGGTCCTCCTCGACCTGCGTGACGCTGAAGTGCTCGCCCACAATCTCATCGCGCGAAGAATAGCCGTGCATGGCCAACCAGGCGTGGTTCACGTCGCGGAAGATGCCATCTCCGTCGATGCAGAAGTAGCCGGCATGGGCTTCCTGGACAACCTTCCGGAATCGCTCCTCGCTTTCACGAAGTGCGGCTTCCTGTCGCTTCCGATCTTCGATCTCGCGTTGGAGACTCTCGTTCGTCGTTCTCAGTTCGTGCGTGCGGCTCACGACCATATCTTCCAGATGACCCCTGTGCACGCGAAGTTCTTCCTCGGCGCGTTTTCGTGCCGTGATGTCCACCGAGTATTTGATCGCCCGGACAATCCGCCCATCGTTGTCCGATATCGGGTAGGCATACGATTCGACGGTTCTGTCTTCGCCATCGGCCCCCGTGTGCAGATGCTCGACGCTCGCGGGCTTCTGCGTGGTCATCATCTCGTCGGTGGGGCAGGGCACCCCGCATTCCCCACAGGGCACGTCGTGTCCGTGGAGCATGGCGTGGCACGTGGTGGCGTCGTCGGCGCCCTCTCGCCGGGCTGCCGAGTTCGCCAGTATGACGGAGCGATCCGCCGTGTCGATGACGAGAAAGGCGTGCGGGAGCGATTCGATCACATTCCGCACCAAGCGGTTGGCTCTGCGCTCCTCGTCCATCGCACGCTCTCGCGCGACCTGGCCGCCAACCATGTCGGCAACGGCGCGCAGCAACGAAATGTCGGTGCCGTGCCACTCCCGATCATGCACGTTATCGCTGAAACCGATGATGCCCCAGAACGCGCCCGCGGCGTGGATCGGCAGTATCAGGATCGAGCGGACGGCTTTGCCCAGAAGAGCTTTGTCGGCATCGGGCATACCGTCCAGAAGGCCATAGTATGGCTCGCCACGCATGATTGCCTCGCGCATCTCGTCGGATGCGCTGCTGTGCCTCAGGTGCTGCGCCTCCAGCGACCCGATCCGTGGCTCGACCCCGCGTGCCACCGCTTCGTTCGTCATCCTCAGGTAGGCCGCGCCGTGTTCGTCCGTGAGGCTCTCAAAGACGTACGCCCGGCTTGCATCGACGATCGCGAGCAGCTTCTCCAGCACATCCTGGACTGCGGCCGCAGTATCGCCCCGCGCTGCCAGGGCCTGCGCGCAGAACGCCACCGCTTCCTCCATGCGAACGCGTTCGACAAGCCCCTCAATTTGGCGCTGCTGGGCTTTGAGGGTCTCTACCTGATGGTGCTGGGCATCGAGAGCCTCTCTGAGCTTCTCGTGAGCCATCGCATTGCTGACGGCGAGACCAACCTGACCGCCGATCGTCTCCAAGAGCCCAATCATCTCCTCCGTGAAGACGTTCGCCCGCAAGTCATTGATCTGTATCAGGCCGATGGTCTGGCCGGCGTCCCGTATCGGGATCAGCGCCACGGACTCGTAGCCTATCGAATTGCAGTAGTTCCTCGTGGGCGCCTGTAGTTCTTCGGCCGACGTCGACGCCAGTAGCTCAGACGTGTTGTTCGACCAGAAGCTCCCATTGCTCGTGAAGAACGGCTGATCCGGGTCGAACCTGCCGCGGATGATGTTCCCGCACATGCATTCGAGGTGGCAGCGCTCGCCGTCCGGTTCGAGCACCCGGAGGCCGTCGGCGTCCCTTCTGCATAGGCCGTTCTCCTCCTGCACGAAACTGTCTGAGAAGCCGTCGTTCACGTAATAGGGGTAGTCGCCGTCCTCCTCCAACCGCATGGCGACCACTTGGCCCCCCGTCATCTCCTTGACGTGACCGGCGACCGCCGCCAGCGTCGATTTCAGGTCGACGTAGTTGTTGAGTGCGGCGCAAATTCGCTGAATAGACGACAACGCGGGCTGTGGTTTGTCGGTTTCAGTCACCGAATCTCCCCCCAAGAAACCAGGTATTCTGCCGACTGCCCCCAGCGGCATCTACATAGATGCGAGTCGATTGTTATAGAGATCGTCTGTACACGACCGATTACCACTCGCATATGATCAATCACCAATAGTGCATGCCCTGCTATAGAGAATAATGGATCGTGATTCAGTCCCAACCCCCTCCCCGCACGCCGGCATGCCGACAACGGATATTGACCCATGGCTGCTTCGCCCATAGCCTTCACTGGTACATAGTCAACCGAAATTCGAACCCCCGACCGGCAATTCGGCCATGTGTTCCCCGAGTCTCAGAGAAAGCGTCCGCCACGCCATCGTCCAAGCCGCAGCCCTGATCGCGGTTGGGACGGCGCTCGGGGTCGTCGCGAATGCGCTGGCGCCGTGGGGCGTTCCGTGGGTCAGGCAGCCGCGCGTAATCGCGGCGGCGTCCGACTCGCAGGTCGCGTTGTCCACCAGAGACGCCCTGTCCGCGCGCATCGAGCCTCTTTCGGTGACGCTTTCCCAGGCCAAGCTGCTTCACGAAGAGCGGCGGGCCACGTTCGTCGACGCGCGGCCGCCCTACGAGTATGAAGAAGGCTTCATTCCTGGATCCGTC
>CAZSJP010000685.1:0-2974 GCA_964606675.1 uncultured bacterium | reverse complement strand
CGATGATGGATTCCGAAGCGGGCTCACGGTTCGGATCGACGGCCAGTACGACCGTCTGACGCCTTTCCAGTCCGACGCGCGTTATTGTGCGGCCGCCATCGGCTCTGGCGGGCCACGGCCGCGCGCTGCCGTCCATCGGGTCCCACAACTCGACGGCGCCGAGCGTGCCAAGGGATACGTCGCCCTCGAGCGCTGCCTCGCCTTCGTTGGTGAGCAGATAGAACTCCACCTCGCCCCGACGGTAGTGAAGCGCCCGCAGGTCGTCGCCCGCCGCCGTGCACCTCACGTCTCTCTCCGCCGCGGCATCTACCTGGCCGACAAGATCCGACGCCGTCCAGCGCTCGATGACTGTCCCTCCGGCGTCGCGGAACTTCGACAGGCGCCGTTTCGCACCGGCGGCGATTTCGGGAGGGTCGCACACGACGACCGCGAATCTCTGGCCCTCGACGGCCAGCCGACCGTTCTCTGTGCGGGCATCGGCAAGTGCCGCGTCGTCGACGTAGATGAAGTCGATCTGGCTTGTCAGTAGCTCTTTCGCGGCGGCCCAGGCCATGTTGTCGGAATCGGTCAGCACGGCCACGTCGCACACCTCGACGCCACCAGAGACCAACCACGAGAGCCGCCGGACGTAGTCTCCGATCAGGTGGAAATACGGCCACCAGACGTTGTGAACGCCTATGTCCGGCTCACTCTCGAATGCGCGGCGGCCGCGGATCGAGTAGAAGACGGCGTGCAGGAAGAACAAGCTGTTCCCTCGCACGAGATGCCAGTCCAGCAGCCACTTGGTCTCGTCGAGCGTCAGGTGCCAGCCGTACGCGCCCAGGGCCTCCGAGGTGCTCCGCGATCGCCCTCCGATCGCCGCTGCGCTGGCCGCGCACTTCGGCGCGACGCTGTCAGCTCCCTCGAGCGCCGACGGGTGGTTCGGCATGACCCACCGCCAGACCATGTCCTGCCCCGGCCAGTGGAAATGCCGCAGCGCTCCCATCTCGTTGCTCTTCGATGGATGCCCCGTTAGCGCGATGCCATGCGCCTCGCACCACTCGCTCTGCGCCGCATAGAACACTCGCTCGATCCGGTCGTGGACCGCCCTATCGTACGCGCGGCGGAAGTCGTCGGTTCGAGGGCCGCAGTCATGCCAGAGGGCCGGGAGCCCCAGCAGAACGTCTTCGTCCCAGTTCGATGACACGTCGTCGAGGAACCCCTCGGTGAATGGCTTCGCGTCGGGGCCACGTCTGGCACCCCGGCCAACCGGGTTCGGCTCGTCGGTGAACATGGCGACCACCGTAGCGCCGAACAGGTCCTGCAGATGCTCATAGTAGGCGTCATGTGTGTGCCGGATGAAACACGCGACCGCTTCCGGGCTCATTATGTCCCCAGCTGCCGGCGCGAGGGCATGGCCGTCGTCCTCTTCGTCGTGCACGCCTCGTACCGTGGCGCCTGAAAACACGTTCCACACCGCCGTCAACTGCCATCTGCCATCCGGCAGATCGTAGGGTACGACATCGTGCGCGCCGGGTTTCAGCACAACGGGGCTCGCCGGGTCGATCGCGTCGTCGGCCATCAGCCGCCCTGCCACGACCGAGACCAACGTGTCTCCCATCGCTCTGCCGGGATTGGGGCGCCAGTACCCTTTCGCCGGCCCGTCGACGGTCTTGGACATCCGGATGAGGCACCGCGAGGCGTACGCTGGGTCCTCGGCGACCACTCTGCCTTGCGCCGACCCCGACGGGTACGATCCCTCATCGTAGAGCACAACCTTCATTCCCAGCCGAGCCGCTTCTTCGGCCGCCACTCGAATCAGACGGAACCACTCGTCGGTCAGGTAGCCTACTCGCCGCGAAAGGCCGATCCGTGCGTGGGGTATGAATCCACCGAAGCCGTTTGCGTGGAACTCGCGTATCTGACGCACGATCTCGTCATCGGTGCAGTCGTCGTTCCAGAACCAGAACGGCATCACGCCGAACTCGCGTGGCGGATCGTGGAACAGACCATGAAGCTCGTTCTGCATCAGTATCGATCTCCGGTGGCCGGCACATTCGCCCACGTAGGCCGCGACGACGGTCGAAGCGATCCTAGCGCCGAATCGCGCCCCTCCAGCAGCCTGCGGTACGTCTCTGCCCGGTCCAGAATATCGTTCACGTAGTTGACGCCCTCGTGCCCACGGGCGTACCCGGCTCTGGCGCGCGAGAAGTACTCTCGGCGCGAGAGATTCAGCAGCATTACCTCGACGTTGGCCGGCCACTTGTTGGGGTCGAGGCTGTCCTCGGCTGCCAGGGTGCGCGCGTCTCTGAGGTGTCCGTAGCCGACGTTATACGAGGCCAGAGCGAACGCCAGGCGGTCATTGTCATCCAGATCGTCCGTGAAGCGATTGTGCATTCGACGGAGGTAGCGCACGCCAGCGTCGACGTTCTTGGCCGGGTCTTCAGGATCCTCCAGGCCCAGCGCACGCGCGGTCCGAGGCATGATCTGCATCAGTCCGAGCGCCCCCACCCAGCTCTTGGCCGTGGGGTCGAACCGTGACTCCTGGTAGACCTGCGCGGCTACCAGGTGGAACGGGAATCCGTGGCGGTCGGCGGCCTGATGCATCAGCTCGTCGTAGCCGGATATCCGGCCGCTGTCGCGGAAGTTGCTCAGCGACTCCTTGAATCGGTCGTATCTGCGAGCGTGCTCGAAGAAACGTCGGTACAGTATGTTGTAGAACGCCGACCGACCGCCGGTGTAGATGTCTCCGATGAAGCGGTTGACCTGCGCGAGCAACGAGTCGGCGTCCGGACGAACCGCCCAGGCCAAATGCTCGTCGTCGCTTATGCGGCAATTCACCCTCAGCGAGTCGTACTGGCCCTGTTCCATAAGTGCGATGTTCACGTCGGCCACGGTCAGGTCGAGTTCGTGCGCCATCATGCGTCGTATGATGTACTCGGTCCCGTGGTTCTCCGGGACCTCCTCTATCTCAATCGTGCCGTCGATCTCGTCA
>CAZSJP010000684.1:0-2982 GCA_964606675.1 uncultured bacterium | reverse complement strand
CCTTCAGCGCGGTCAGCACCTTGAACATCTTCCTCACCTCGGACAGGCACACACGTCGCAGCCGCTTGGTGTGTTCGAGGTCGGTCACGTCGATCGCGCCTGCCGTTGCATGGATCGCCATCAGGCTGTTGTTGATGTGGTGTGCGAGCGTTATGACGGTCTGCCCGAGTGTTCGGCGGCTCGCGCTTTCGGTTTCGCGCCGCATAGCCTCCGACTGCCGGTCGGTGGCTTCCAGGAGCGCCTCGATGCGGGCTTTCAGAACCCGCCTGTCGCCACCCTTCGCGATGTAGGCGTCGGCGCCGGCACTCGTGCCTGCGATCTGCGACTCGACCTCCCCGTGCGCCGGTAGCAGGATAACCGGTATGGCCGAGGTCCGCTCGCTCGCCTTCATGAGCCGACACAGGGCGTCGCATGTCGTTCGCGGCATCTCCAGATCGGTGAGAACGAGATCCGGGAGATCGGCCTGCAACGACTCCCACGCGATGCTCCCGTCGACGGCTTCAACGACTGCATAGCCTTCGCTTTCGAGCCAAATGCGCGTCAGGACACGTGCCTCGGCGTCGTCTTCCACGAGTAGTATGGTTGCTGGCATTACGTCGCCTCTGCATAGAAGCCTCTACTAAGTGGCGAACGCTGCCCTGTTCGAGGAGCCGCCCCGGAACCGCTGAGGGATGATGCTAGAAAGATCACGAGCCTCCCCGGTCTCCGCAAGGGAAGGCGGCCACCCCGTTGGCCGCGGGGCCACGTTGGATCGCGTGCTCGGGCGGCATATATTAGGGGATTGGAAGTTCGGGCAGACACATGGACGGTCATCGGCGGCCGGAAGACGGGCGTCGAGAGACAACCCAAACGCGATCGAGGAGGCTGCACTATGCGAGTGCTTCTGCTTGTATTGGCAATAGCAGTTACCGGGTCTTTGTTTGCCGGCTGCGGACGCGCCGAAACCGAAGAGGAGCGCGCAGCGCGCTACGCCGCGATGACGCCCATGGAGCGGACGGTGCAAGAGGTGCTCGACATGCGATGCCTCAAGTGCCACATGCCGCCGGACCCCGAAGGGAAGATTCTGCTGAACCATCCCAAGTACCTGATTCCGTTGCTTAATAGCGACAAGCTGTTCGATGATCTGGCCATGTACAAAATGCTCCTCGGAGACACGACGATCTCCGACCATAGGCGCGGAGAGTCGAGGATAACGTTCGAAGAGGTGGCCATGATACGCGACTGGGTGCTCACGGAGCACAGCGAGATAATGATGCCCGATACCACCGCCCCGGACACCACGTCGCCGGGCAGCGCCATCGAGAGGAAAAGGCATTCCGCGCTGGCGCTCTCGACAGACCGATAGCCTTTCCGAACCCGATCCCTATGGACAGCAACACCGGAGACACGGCGGACCTAGACACTAAGGTCCGCCGACTGCAGGCGTTTCTCAACGTCAGCAGGCTGATGAACGCCGAGACCGACCGCGCGCGCTTGGTCCACAGGATCAACGACGAGGTCCGCGTCTACCTCGAAGCCGACCGATTCACCGTGTTCTTCCACGACGCCGAGTCGGACGACCTGTACAGCTACATCGCCAGCGGGCTTGAGCCCGGTGAGATACGCATCGCATCCGACCACGGAATTGCCGGGCACGTGTTTCAGACCGGCGAGACCATCCGTGTCGAGAGAGCCTACGACGACCCCAGGTTCGATCCGGAAGTAGACCGTCGTACCGGCTACCACACCCGCAACATGCTCGCAATGCCCATCGCCAACCGGCGCGGAAAACGCATCGGGGCCGTGCAGGCGCTGAATAAGCACGATGGTAACGAAGCTTTCAGCGACGAAGACGTCGAATTCCTGGCGGAACTCGTGGAACAGATCAGCGATCTGCTGGACCTGCTGCTCCGAAAGGAAGAACTGGCGCGACAACAGGCGGAGATGCGCGAGGCGATGTCGCAACTGAAGGTTTATGAATATCTTATCGGCGAGACGACTGCGGCCAAAGTAGCGATGCGCTGGATGAGGCGCCTACACCTGTGGATCGGAGTCATAGGCACGATAGCGATCCTGGCCATGACGGTCAGCGGGATATTCGCCGCCCACGACAAGATGGCATGGTGGAAGTTCCAGTACAACCTCCACACGGGCAAGCTGGTCTTCGGCAAGATGGCGTTCCTCTACACGGACATCGTCGGGGCGGCGCTCGTGGTCATCACGGTTACCGGGATCGCGTTGTGGGGCTACCCACGGCTCGCGAAGTGGATGCGGCATCGGGTTGAGATGAGAGCCGCGCGACGCCAGCGGCATTCGGATATCGACGCGTAGGACGAACTGCGGGGAGCCTACTCGATGCCGGCCGAACTGGATCGCTCCATCTCGGCCAATTCGTCATAGAGCGCATCCAAAGCCTTCTTCGCATTCGACTGCTCTGACGCCAGCTCATCGAGCCTGACCCAGTCGCTCGCATCTGCCGGCGACGACAACTCGTCGCCGAGGTGCGCGACCCGATCCTCGAGGCTCATGATCTCCTCCTCAACCTGAGCCCAGCGACGTTCCCTCCTGCGCCGGGCCCGGTCCTCGTCCTGCCTGCGCTTGTAAGCGTCTACTCGCTGCCGTTTCTCAGCCGTCTCCGCCTGATCTCCGCCGTCGGACCGTCGTTCGCGCTCACGCGCTCTTGCGTTGGCGCAGGCATCGTATCCCATGTCGTACACATTCGACGAGCCATCCTCGATTGTGACGATGCGCGTGGCGAGCCGTCCGAGGAAAGCACGGTCGTGCGATGCGACCACGAGCGTGCCGTCGTAACCGACGAGAGCGTCCTCCAGCATGAGCCGCGACGGGATGTCGAGATGATTCGTCGGTTCGTCCAGGATCAGCAAGTTGACCCGGTCCAAGACCAGCTTCGCAAGTGCGACCCGGCTCTGCTCGCCGCCTGAGAGCGAGCCCACGATGCGGGATTGCTCGTCTCCGACGAAAAGGAACTTGCCGACGTACGTC
>CAZSJP010000683.1:0-3003 GCA_964606675.1 uncultured bacterium | reverse complement strand
GGAGAAGTACAATGCCGAGGACTACGATGGGGCCGTCAAGGTCCTCAAAGTGTCCCTGCGCCTGGACGACACGCGCCCCAATTCTTACAAGGTGCTCGGCATGATCCACCAGCGTAGAGACGAGCCCGAGCGGGCCGTCGACATGATGGGCAAAGCCTACGCCGCGGACACGAGCGACGCCGCAGTCGGTCAGCACTACGCGGCGTTACTGCAGAGAGCCGGGCGCAGAGAGGATGCGCTGCCCATACTTGGCAGCGTATACGCGAGCCAGCCGACCGATCCAGAACTCGCCACGACGTACGCAGCACTGCTGGCCGAAAGCGGCCAGCCGGATTCCGCCTTCGCAGTCGTGGAGGAAGCGCTCGTCGCGAACCCGGAACATGCGCCGCTGAATATGCGTGCCGGCATTCTGCGCATGGCGCACGCTCAGACGCTCGAAGACTCGACGCTTTCTGCCGCGGCGACTGAGTCTGCGATTCCCTACTTCCAGAGATCGCTCGACACCGATCCGACGAGCACGGACGCAGCTTTCAACATCGCGCTCTGCTATCAGAAACTGGGGCGCCCCGGCGAAGCAGCGCCCCCGCTGCGACAGGTGCTCGCTGCCAGTCCGGACGACCATGGCGCTCGGCTGCAACTGAGCGTGATTTTCCTCCAGGAGGAACAGCCGGACTCCGCTCTGGGGCACCTGACGCGGATAGTCGAGACCATCGGCGATCCGACGAACGCCGAGGACCGGAAGGCTTTGTCAGGCGCTCACGGATATCTTAGCGCTATATATCTCTACCAGAGTGACGTGAAGAGCCAGGCGGCCGACGAGCTACGGCTCGAAGCGCAGAGCATGAGGCGTCGTTCGAGCGCGCGGCGCGAGAAAGAGGCCCAAGCTGCCCAGCTCAGCGAGGAAGCGAACGCCATGCTCGCGAAAGCCAAGGAAGCTGAGCGTGTCAAAGTGATGTACGCCGAATGACGGCAGGTGGGCGACATGATTGAGCTTGCCGTTCGCACGAGCAGCCGCGACGAGATGGTCGACCTGACAGCCCGGGTCGCGGAGATCGTATCGAAGTCAGCGGTGGAAACGGGTGTGTGCCTCGTGCACGTGCCGCACACGACTGCCGGTGTGACGATCAACGAGAATGCCGATCCGGACGTTGTTTCCGACATCGTAGCGACGCTGGACCGGATCGTGCCTCAGCGTGGCCCATACGCGCACCGCGAGGGAAACTCGGCGGCCCACGTGAAGGCATCGCTGATGGGGTCGTCCGTCAGCGTACCGATTGAGAGCGGCGCCCTGCAACTGGGGACGTGGCAGGGCATCTTCTTCTGTGAATACGACGGGCCGCGGACGCGCCATGCTTGGGTATCTGTGCTCAGGGCCACTTAGGCCGACGCCCGCCGTGTATCGTGGCAGCCCGCCTCAGGACCGCACGAGCCGCTGTCGCCGCCAACCGCGTCGATGGCGGTTTGCGTTTCTGGCGGGCATGTGGCTGTGCGCGTCGGTGAGCGCGAGCTATGGTGCCGAGCCGTTGGTGCCGGGTGGTGGGCTGGGCGAGGGCGCATTCTCCGGGTTCGGCGCGATGACCGACACGTCGTCGGCCGACTCCATCGCCTATTCCGCGGACGAGATCGAATACGACGTTTCCGCCAACACGATCACGATGGTTGGCAATGCCCGGGTTCGCTACGGCAACGCGGCCCTCACGGCACACCGCATACGCTTCGTGGTCGAACGCGATCTGATCATCGCCGAAGGACACTCCCTTCCCGAGAAACCCGACTCCGTGATAGGCCTACCCGCGTTCACCAGCGGCGCCGAGTCGTTCACGGGCGCACGGATGGCATACAACATCCGTACTCGGCTGGGGCTGGTAGAGCGTGGTCACAGCGACCTGCGTGAGGGCATCTACAAGGGGAGGCTCGTCAAGCGGACCGGCGACGAGCAGATCGACGTACGACACGGGGTCTACACGACGTGCGACCGCGAGCACCCTCATTACAGCATCACCGGAGAGCGCATGCGCGTGCTGGCGGGCGACAAAGTCATCGCCAAGCCCGTAGTCCTCGAAGTCGCCGACGTGCCGATGTTCTGGATGCCGTTCGGCGTGTTCTTCGTCAACAAGGATCGCCGCTCCGGATTCCTGTCGCCGCGCATCGGGGAAAACAGGTTCTCCGGTCGATACATGCGCGGGCTTGGATACTACGTTGCCGCGAACGACTATGCCGGCGGGCAGGTGTCGGTGGACCTCGACGAGAGGAACGGCTACGAGTGGCGATTCAGCACCGACTACGCGCTGAGGTATTCCCTGCGCGGAGGCGTATCGTCCAGCTACACGAAGGACTGGGGAGCCCTTGGGCGCCGCACGTGGGCGATATCGGCTCGGCACAGGCAGGAGCTAACGCCACGAAGCTCGGCCGTCGCCAACATCAACTACACCACCAGCAAGACCCCGCAGGTTACGCCCAGCACTACGCAGAGGTCTCTGCTCAACCGCCTCTTCCGGTCGTCGATAGGCTACACCCAGTCGTGGGAAAACGGCTACAGCGTTCGGAGCGAGCTGTGGAGCGAGGAGAATCTCGAGACCGGCTCGCTTACACAGCGCCTGCCATCGCTGTCGGTCAACTCGGGACGCCAGTTCTTCTTTCCCGAGCCTGAAAGACGCGGGCCGCGAGAGCGTCTCCAAGAGGTCGAGCCTCCGTGGTACAGACAGCTGGGGTTCAGTTGGTCGTGGAGTGGCACGGGGAACAGATCGCGCGGGCCGAGCGCCAAGGACCTGTACGATACGTGGGAACGCGACGAGCGGATAGGCGACACCACGGTTACCTACCTGCTCACGTTCTCGCCGACCTACCAATACACGGATGCAGGCTACGAAGGCACCTACACGGTACGCCGCGACGAAGGGCCGCGAGTGGCGAACGGTTTCGTTCGGCAGCGAGACGCAGCAGGTAGGCACCAGCTCGTCGCGGGCGATCTGGTCGCCAGGCAGACCGACGTGGCCGTATGCT
>CAZSJP010000682.1:0-3008 GCA_964606675.1 uncultured bacterium | reverse complement strand
GGTGCTCGCCGTCGCCCCGGCAATCTGGGAAGGAATCGGACATGGACGCCTATCGGCCCTTGGATATCTCAACGTGGTGCAACGCCGGCTTCACGGACATGCTCGGCCCCGCGACCACCGCTCAGCCCGGTGCGCGGCTGTACCACGGCTTGCCGTTCCTGATGGGCGGAGCCACCGCGTCGGACCCCGCGCGTCCGTGCCTGATCGCGTTCGACGCCGCATCGTCGCCCGTCGAGATGCCTATCGGGCCGCCCGCGCTAGTCGGGCAACCTGCACGGAACGTTTTGTTCGCCCACCGGATGGTATCGCCGGCCAAGACAGACGGCGACTCGATCGGATCGACCGTTGCGGTCTACAGGTTCATCTACGACGATGGCGGCGTCGCCGAAGCGACGATCAGGTGCGATTTCGAGATCGGGCGCTTTCTTGCGCGACCCGACCAGAAAGACTTCATGCAGCCTCGGTTCGAGGGCCTGTGGGAGCTGGCGGGATCGCGTCAGACGGAGCTTGAGCAGGGCGGTGCCGAGGCGTTCTACATCTGGGCGTGGCGGAACCCCGAACCGGATCGCACGTTGCGGGCGCGCTTCTTCATCGGTGGGATCACACTTGGCCACGCCGACGAGGAGCCCTTCGCACGCGACCCGATGCGGCCGGTCAGGATTGAGTTACTGCGCCCCGAAGACGCCGAGAGGGAATGCTCCGGCGGCGACCCGAGGATCGCATCCGAGAACGAAGGTTGCCTCGAAGTCGAGGTCGACCGCGGGTTCGCCGGGTACGTGCACTCGTTGCCAAGCTCGACAGCCGACGAGTTCATCGACGACACGCACAAGGGATGGGGCGAGACGAACAATCGGAAGAACAGCCCGGCGTACGTCGAGGTGACTGCGACGCCGTCGGCAACCCTATCGGTAAGGCAGAACGGCGAGGAGTTGGCCGCCGTGAACTGGGGCAAGCTGCAGAGCGAAGGCGGGGCCGAGCCGAGCAGCCGCTGTCGGATCGAGGTCATCGACCGTGGACGCAACTGGGTACACACCAGCGTCGTGGACGACGACACGGGCAAGCCGATCCCCTGTCGCATACACTATCGCTCGCCCGAAGGCGTGCCGTACGCACCTCACGGCAACCACGCGCACATGAGCAACTACATGGAAACGTGGGGCCGAAACGCCGGCGGAGACGTCAGGCTCGGGCAGATCACGTATGCATACATCGACGGCACGTGTCAGGGCTGGCTGCCACGCGGGGAGGTCATCGTCGACGTCGCGAGAGGCTTCGAGTACGAACCGCTACGAACGAGGGTCGAGATCGGGCGCGACCAGCGCGAGCTGGAGCTGAGGCTCAAGCGCTGGCGCCACATGAACGACGAGGGGTGGTACAGCGGCGACACGCACGTGCATTTCCTCTCGACCATGGGAAGTCAGTTGGAAGCGACGGGGGAGGACGTCAACGTCGTGAATCTCCTGGCGTCGCAGTGGGGGCACCTGTTCTCGAACACGGACGACCTGCGCGGCGGGCCGGTCGTTTCGCCCGATGGCCGCACCATCGTATACGCCTCCCAGGAGAACCGGCAGCATATATTGGGACACCTGAACCTGCTCGGCCTCAAACGGCCGGTCATGCCGTGGTGCTCCGACGGACCGAGCGAGGCCGAGATGGGCGGCACGCTCGACGCCACGATGAGCGATTGGGCCGACCAGACGCACAGCCAGGGCGGAACCGTCGTCATCCCGCATTTCGGCAGCCCCAACGGAGAGATCGCGAGCCTCATCGCCACCGACCGCGCCGACGCCGCCGAGATGACCAGCCACCACGCCCACGTCCATGCCGAGTACTATCGCTATCTGAATTGCGGCTACAAGCTTCCCCTCGTCGGAGGCACGGACAAGATGGCCGCCGAATGCCCGGTGGGCTTGTACCGGACATACGTACGGATTCCGTCCGACGAGGAGTTCACGTACGACGGGTGGTGCATGCACCTGAGAGCGGGCCGGACGTTCCTGAGCAGCGGACCGATCATCCGGTTCACCGTCGACGGACACGAAGTCGGCGACACGATGGCGCTGCCCGGGAACGGCGGGACGGTCGAGTTGGTCGCCGAGGCCGAGTCGACGCTGCCGATACATCGGCTGGAGGTCGTGCAACAGGGCCGAGTCGTCGCGGCAACGGAAGAGACCGACGGGGCGCGGCGGCTCTCGCTCCGGGCGACCGTGGACGTTGCCGGCCACACGTGGTTCGCCGCGAGAGTCGCGGGGCCTGGGTACACACCTGCGGTGCGTCACTACGACAGCGTCAAGTGGGGCGAGGGCCGGTCCGTGATGGCACATACGTCTCCGATCTACGCCGCGTGCGGCGGTGAATGGTGGATGTTCGACGCAGAGACCACGCAGTACATGCTGACGCTCGTCGACGGTGCGCTGTCGTACGTCGGCCAGATGCCTCGCAAGGACCCGCCTGGAACGGCGACGTATCATCACGGCCGGGCCGACCACGAGGAATACCTGCAAGAGCCGTTCCTCGAGGCCCGCGCCGCAATTCACCGACGCATGCACAAGGCGGGGATCGCCCATTGACCCGCGCCCCGCATCCGACGAGTCTTTCTCGACGCTTACACATCGCGATATACCGCCGACCGGAGGAGCACGACCATGGCAGAGAACGAGCGCAAATGGGGCCGGTTCGAAGAGTTGCGCCCCGACGAGCTACAATCGATCGTCGAGCAAACGCCCATAGCGTATTGGCCGCTGGGGCTTCTCGAACACCACGGCTGGGCGCTGCCCGTCGGGTTCGACGGCGTAAAGGCCGACCGATTCTGCACTCGGATGGCGAATGATACGGGCGGCGCGGTGCTGCCGTGCATGTGGTGGGGGTCCGGTGGCGGCCACGGCGACTTCAAGTGGACGTTCTACCAAGACCCGGACGCCGGGGCGAAAGTGCTCGACACAACCGTGCGCAAGTTGATCGACTTCGGTTTCCGAGCGATCGTCGTGTACGCCGGGCACTACCCCTGG
>CAZSJP010000681.1:581-3009 GCA_964606675.1 uncultured bacterium | reverse complement strand
AACGTCGGTAGTCTCGCCCGCTGGCTCGGGTACGGCTTGCCATGGCGACACGTATAGTTGCTCCGCCGCCTCGTCGGACACGTCGGGCGTGGCGTCCGCGGATGCCGCCGGCGCCAGATGGTCCGCCGCGGGCTCTGGCTCGTCGGAGTCGGCCCGGTCTACGCCGGCATCGGACTCGTCGGTGGTCTCGACATCGGCATGCTCGGCGACGATGTCAGACTCGTCTGCGTCGGTGGCTTCAACGTCGGTAGTCTCGCCCGCTGGCTCGGGTTCAGGCTGCCATGGCGACACGTATGGTTGGTCCGCATCAGACTTGTCTGCGTCGGTGGCTTCAACGTCGGTAGTCTCGCCCGCTGGCTCGGGTACGGCTTGCCATGGCGACACGTATGGTTGGTCGGCAGTCACGCCGGATACTTCGGGCGCCGCTTCGTCGTCGGATGCCGTCGGCACCACCACGTCGGCCGCGGACTCGTCGGTGGTCTCGACATCGGCATGCTCGGCGACGATGTCAGACTGGTCTGCGTCGGCTGGCTCTGGCGCCACGTCTTCGGATGTCGTCGGCGTCACCTCTTCGGCCGCGGACCCCGGCTGCTCGGCGTCCGGTTGGTCTGCTTCCGGCTGCGTACCACTCGTCCGCTCGCCCGCATCGGCTTCGGAGTCGGCCCGGGTTCGACGCCGCTTGGCCGCGCCCTTTCCGCCCCGATAGCGTTGCAGCACCGCCTCAAGATCGACCGAAGCTAGCTGCTCCGTCAGGTCGGGTCTGGGGCCGAGGCTCGCACGGACCTCCGAGATAGTCTTGCCCTCGTCCTCGATGAGCCGTTTGAGAAAGAGGACTATTCTGAGTTCACGCTCGGGGTAGACTCGCGCATTGGATTCGCGCCGCGGGCGCAGAAACGAGAACTCCTTCTGCCAGTGCCGGAGCGTACGCTTGCTGAGGCCCGTCATCTGCGCGACGTCGTTGATGGGCCAAAACAGCCTTGTGAAATCGCGTTTGAGCATCTGGTGCCCTCAGCGCCGCCTGCGCCAATGTGCCATCGGTTCCGGCCCAACGGTCGCCCACGCATGGAAAGATAGCACGAGCCGTTCCTACCTACTCAGCCGGTGCACGTCAGGTCCACTGTTCCGGGCGAGGATCGCGGAGCATCAACGATCTGACAGCTTCGCGCGGGGGTATCCCATCGAAAAGCACGCGATGCACCTGATCGGCGATCGGCAATTCCACGCCCCACTTCCGAGCCAGCTTCACCGCCGCCCGCGCCGTATAGACTCCCTCCGCCACGGTGACCATGCTTGCGAGCACCTCGTCTAGCTGCCTGCCACGGCCAATCTGCTCACCGACGTAGTGGTTCCGGCTCTCCGTGCCCGAACACGTCAGCACCAGGTCGCCCATGCCCGAAAGCCCAGCAAACGTGTGCCGTTCAGCGCCCATCGTGACGCCAAGCCTGGCAATCTCCGCCAGCCCGCGCGTGACCAGCGCCGCCCTCGTATTGTCGCCGTAGCCGAGCCCGTCAACCATTCCGGCGGCCAGAGCGATGACGTTCTTCAACGCGCCGCCAAGCTCGACCCCGAGCACGTCCCGCGAGCGATACACCCGGAACACCCCGTTCATCAACGCGTGCTGGGTCGTCTCGGCCGCTTCGTCGGACTCGGCCGCGGCAACGATGGTCGTTGGCTGCTCCAGTCCCACGTATCTTGCGAAACTCGGCCCCGAGAGCGACACGATATGCTGCCCGGTTATCCCGAGCTCCGCGGATATCACGCCGCTCATCGGCATCAGCGTGTCTACCTCGATGCCCTTCGCCGCGCAGACTATCGTGCGACCTTCCCACGTTGCCGACGGGAGCGACCGCGCCGTGTCCCGAATCTTGCCACATGGGCCGGGGATAAGCAGCAGATCGGCTGCGCTTGCGGATTCGTACGAACCGACGATGTCCACCTCGTCGGGAATTCGAACGCCGGGCAACGCTTCCCGATTCTCCCGATGCACCTGCAGTTCCTGTCGCAGCGCCGCGTTCGGAGCCACCAGCGTTACCTCGTGGCCGTTGCGCGCCAGAACTCCGGCCAACGTGGCGCCCCAACTGCCCGCTCGCAACACGACAGCTTTCATGGCGTCTGCTCGGGTTCCGCGGCGGCGACGCTTGACTTCCCAGAGAAAGAGAACCGATTCTCGGTACCGTTCAGGAGTCGAGAAATGTTGGCGCGGTGCTTCACGATGACGAGGATGGCTACGATCGACATTGCCGCTGCTGCCGGAAGTGAGACAGTCTCCGGCCACATAACGTGCTGGGCCACTATCAACGACGCAAGCGTCGTCGCACCGACGATAGATCCGGCCGAGATGTATCTCGTGACGGCAACGACGACGACGAAGAACAACAGAGCGATCGCGACGCACCGGCTGAGGAGGCCGTGGCCCGGGGCGCCTCTA
>CAZSJP010000681.1:0-571 GCA_964606675.1 uncultured bacterium | reverse complement strand
GACGCACCACGGCGCCAGCGCTCCGAAGACGCCTGCCGCCGTCCCGACGCCCTTGCCGCCCCTGAAGCCGGCGAATGGCGTCCAGACATGACCGACGATCGCCATCAGGCCGCAGATCGCTTGTATCATCGCCGGATCGAACGCGCCTCTGGCGGCGATCTCTGGGATGAGCAGAACGGCGGCGACGCCTTTGCCGGCGTCGATGAGCAGCACCGCAGCGCCAATCGGCGCGCCGAGAACGCGCCAAGCGTTGGTCGCACCCGCATTCTTGCTTCCATGCTCTCTAATATCTATACCGCGCAATACCTTGCCTGAAAGGATCGCCGTCGGTATGCCGCCCGCCAGGTAACTCAGTATTGCTGCCACGACTGTCCAGGGCATCTTTTTCCTCGCGTTCTGCCACGGCCACGGAAACCCCTGTTGAATAGATAGGATTGCGCGGGTAGGCGGTCAATACCTCCCGGACAATCGACATCGACTGTCGGGCAAAGTAAGCGCACGCGAGACGACTCGGGACCTCGCACGTATCGGCGCAAGTGCCACGCGTTCCTAGACGGCATATGCCACTACA
>CAZSJP010000680.1:2695-3011 GCA_964606675.1 uncultured bacterium | reverse complement strand
GCTCGATATCCCACCGCCTCTTTCGGGGTCAAGCGTGATGCTCCAGAACTCATTCTGCAAGAACGCCCCTTCGGTCGTCCCCACGGGTTCGTCCGGCGCGTCGTCGCTGGCGCTCAAGGTCAGTGTGGTGTAACCGACGCTCGGCACAGTCTGCACGCTCACGTCGACGCTATCGCCGCATGTCTCGCTCAACAGCGTCTGTCCATCGGCCGTCCGCACCTCCACGTCTTTGGCGCCGTCGGGCTTCGTGAGGCGAATGACGCCGCCGCGTTCCCAGTTCATCGGGTTGAACACGACGACGGCGTTGCCATCGGTC
>CAZSJP010000680.1:0-2685 GCA_964606675.1 uncultured bacterium | reverse complement strand
GCGTCGGCGATGAACTGTGTCGCAGCGCGGAGAGACTCGTGGCCCAGGTCGAGCGCTTCGCGGTAGCCGGCCATGAGGTCGAGATACGAGATGTCGCACGGGGTCCCGGTCAGCGCGTCGTGATGTTGACCGAACAGCACCTGGCGCCACCCCAGATCGAGCGGCAGATCGGGGTATGTGGCACCCATGAGCGTGGCAAACGTTGCCCAACGTTCCGCCGTCGACAGCACATTCTCGCACAATCTGTTGGCGACCTTCAGCTCCGAGCGGGAGTTCTGTGTGCCGGGGTGGTACTGAGTGAGGTTCCGGCTCGTTACCTTCAGATCGACGCCATCGTCGATCAACCCCGCCACGAACTCTTCGGGGCTGGTCATGACGATCTTCGGGTACGATTCGGCCATCTCTGTAGTGCGACCGGCCATCCAGCCGCTTGGTGTCGAGAAGTCGTGTGCGTCGACCACGAGGTGGCGGCGGATACCGAAAGAGTGCTTCTCCGCCAGAAGCGACGCAGTGGAAGTGCGCAGATCGTCTATGCTGCGACTCGACCACCCGTAGGAGGTGCGCACGTGCGGAATGTGGGTGCCATCGGGTGACATGTGGCGGAGTATGGGCGGCAACCCCCAGATGAATTTCGACCAACAAGCTGCCGTATGTCCCGACTTCGCAAGTATCTGGCTCAACTGCGGCGTGTGGCCGAAGACGTCCCACGAGTGGTACACCGTCGGGGAGCCGCCCAGGAAGTGGCGGTGATAGCACTGCCCGTAGAGGATGTTGCGGACAAGCGCCTCACCGGAGCAGTTGTTCTCATTGGGCTCATTGTACGAGCTTCCGACGTTCAGCCGGCCTGCCTTCACAAGCTCGAATACGGCGGTCCGATAGTCGGGGTACTCGTCGACGAATGCCTTGACGTAGTCGATCTCATGCACGAATGCTTGGTAGCCGGGGTCGGCCAGACATCCGTCAACCATCTGGCGCGTGTTGTCCAGCGAAACGAAGTTGTACCGGAACTGATCGGAGACCCAGACCGGGTCGCAATGGAACCCCTCCACCACGTGCAGGATGCCATGGTCGGGCAATCGCGGAATTGTGACCGAGGCCGACACGGTGCCCGCGTCGCAGCCTATCGTTACGGTTGTCTCGTCATCCGAGCGGGCGTTGCCCAGCGGCGCGCCCAGCCTGACGTTGCGGACTTCGCCCGGTGCGAGATCGATGTGCAGCGGGGTACCTGGGCCTTCGTCGCCGAGGCTCGCGGTCAGGTCGCAGGCCGCGAGCGCCTCGGTGCCGTGGTTGACGATCGCCGCGTCGACTTCCATGGCCGGCGCCTCGGCCGGACCTCGCCAGAACCCGGACGGGCGGACGAGCGAGAAGCCGATGCCATCGCCCATTCGCTGAACGACGCCGGCACTAACTGTCTGGCGCCACGAGTGTTGCGACCGCTCTCCGCCGGCGATTTTGAGCATGAGGCAGTGCAGGCCGGGAGCCAGACGCGCGACTCCGGGAGCCAAACGACGAGCTATCTCGACACCGTCGAGCATGACCTGCACGACCGGTGGTTGCGGACCCGGCACGTCCGCAACCATGACTGCGACGTCGGTTTCTTTCGCCGCGTCGATGTAGGTCACGGCGTACACCAGGCCTTGCCCTGCCGCAAGCGCTCGGGGCAACTCGCGGCCCTCCTCCACACTGAGTCGTTGCCACGCGCAGACGCCGGCCGGTAGACTGGCGTTAGCGAGTTCCGGGCTCTCGGTCGGGCGGATCGTCCTCTCGCCGCCGACGAAATCCTCGTCCACGCTATCGAGCCAGCCGGTCTCGCGTGTGCGGATCGATCCACCGGCGTCGGGGATTGTGAACGGGCCCGCGACGAGCCACTCCGTCAATGAGGCACGTTGGCCCAGGTTGGCGGCCTGGGCGATGGGTCGGCCGTCGTTCCAGTGGGCTGTTTGGGGCATTGCAGGCTCCTATGAGTTAGTCTGTCCGTCTTTGTATGTGGCGAGTCGGCCGCACTTGTTTTGGGCAGCCGTACCTAGCTGCAACATTCATCGTGCTATCTCCTTTGACGCAATCGAGGGCGGCGCCGCGTTTGGCGTCGAGACCCATCGGTGTATGGGACCAGCGCCCCCAAGAACGCTGGGGCCACAGTTCTCGACCCACAGGACGCCGCTGATGGCAGCGCGGCAGGCCGACACGATGAAGATGCGGCGCTTCCTGCGAGGTGCCAACGGAAGGACCATCTGTCTCTTCGGGAATGTGAACCCCCCGGCACTGCTTGCCATCGTGCTCACGTGTCTGACTCCGCCACCGCCCAGATTCGCGCGGCACCCATGGCGGCGTCGGATGCGTCGAGGCGGCAAATCGCGGCAGACCCTCTGTCGTCACGAAAATACGAGCATGCTCGTATCGCGGTCCAGGCCGCGTCGGCTGCTCTGGCTGCGCCCGACGGGACGGGAGTGCGCCGTTCCCGCGTCCGGCGATCCGCGGTAGCTTTCGGTGTGCGATCCGCAGACCGATTTGGCCTGTGCCGCGAATACCCATCGGAACGGCCGGCGGGTGTGGGGATGGCGCAGGCCTCGGGCACGCGTACGGCGCGGCGGCGCGAAGGCGCAACCATGGGCACGCACGACCACCGGGAGGACTCACATGGAGAGCGGGCGCGGCACACTCAGGATCGGCAGCGAACCACAGTTG
>CAZSJP010000679.1:0-3017 GCA_964606675.1 uncultured bacterium | reverse complement strand
GGAGCCGCTGCCCGGCGTAGATGCGGTGGGCGCTCCTAAGGTTATTCGCGCGCATGATCGCGCGCACGGTCGTGCGGTAACGTCGCGCTATCGTGCCAAGCGTCTGCCCGTAACGGACGCGGTGTCGGACGTACTCCGGCAGTTCGGGCGCCGGCGTCGACCTGATACGGTTGACAACCGACCGCATCAGGTCCCCAGTTCCGGCCGGCACGCGAATGACGTAGGGGTAAGACGGCGTGATCGGATGAGGCCGGCTCTTGAGCTCCGGGTTAAGGCGTTTCAGGTCCGCCAGGGAGACGTTCAGCCGGGGTGCGATGTCCCTCAACGCCATCTCCTTGCTCGTCGCCACCGTATCCCACGCCAGTGGCGGGTCCTGTTCCGGCAGATCGTCGAAACCGTACGCGGCGGGGTCGTTGAGAATGTGCAACACCGCGTGGAGGCGCGGCACGTACCGTGCCGTCTCTCTCGGCAACTGCACGAACAAATCCCAGAAATCGTCCGTCGTGCGGTCTCTCTGGCGATTTATCGTGCGCAAGACGCGCCCCTCGCCGCAGTTATAGCCGGCTAGAGCGGTGTTCCAGTCGCCGAACATCCCGTGCAAATCCCGCAGATACGCGAGGGCAGCTTTCGTCGAGCGCTCGAAATCTCGCCGCTGGTCGCGCCACCTATCGCGCTTGAGCCCGTACCGATAGCCCGTCGATGCGATGAACTGCCACAACCCGAGCGCGCGCGCGCGCGAGTACGCACTGGTGTTGAAGCCGCTCTCGATGAACGGGAGCCACGCAAGTCGCTCGGGCATGCGTTCCTCGCGCAGCGCTTTCTTGATGACGTCGAGGTAGGCGCCGGATCGCTTGTAGTACAATAGGAAATCGCGGCGCTCCCGATTCTGGAAACTGTGTATCTCTCGCTCGACGTACTTGTTCATCTGGAGCGGCAACTCGCTGTTCCGCAGAGAGTCGCCACGCCCTTCGACCAACACCAGTTGGCGGACCACGCGAGAGAGTTCGACGACCATCTCCTCGCGATCTGCCATCACCGTTCCGTTGACGTCGTCGGGTATCGTGTCGAGTAGCGCGAGCGCCGTGTCGATCTGGAAACGGGCCATTTTCAAGTAGTCGCGCGAGCGTTCGTAGCGCTCGTAGGCCTCGTCGAACACATCTTGCGCCGAGACCGTGTCCAGCAGGTTCGCAGCGGCGATCAGAGTGTCTTCACTGTATTCCGTGATGAGCTCCAACGGCGGGAAGTCGTCCGCGGAGGTCTCGTAGAAAGCCAACGAGTCGCCGAGGAAAGGCGCCGCGTCGAGGCTGGTGTCTGCAGCGACCATCTCGGCAGGTGGCGGCGCCACGACCGGGGGTTTCGGACCGCACGAGGTCACATAGAGCGCCGCGCACAACACCGAAAGAGCTGCGATAGTAGGACGAGATCGGAGGGCTGTTGGCATGAGTCGCGCCGGGATTGTCCTGCTGCGAGGGAAGGAGGCGGGGGCGACTCTCGCGCCGCGGCCCGTCCACCGTGGATGTCGTGAACGAGAGCTAACATAGGCCACGACAGGCTCCATGGCAACCGTCGAACGGGCGCCATCGAGCGATTGCGACGCTTGCGTCGGAGTCTTCTGCGTGTCTCGATGGCGCGTTCCGGCATGCACCTCACATGCCTCCGGGCGACCACCGCGTTCGTTCGCCTTGTTGTTGCCCACGGGCCGCCTGCCCCTGCCAACAGCAGGAATATCACCAATGTACTCAAGAGGACCCCGTTGCCGTCGCCGCTTTCACCAGCTTGCCACTGAAATACAGAGACACGGTCGGCTTCTCCCACGAGATCGCGATGTGCAGGGCCTCGCCCTGAGGGATCGGATGTCGGAAGCCGAAATCCTCACCGAACACACCCGACAGAGAGACATCGACCATCCCATCGGGATGCTTTTCGACCTGGACTGACATCCAAGACGCGCTGAACGGGCCAAATCGGTAGCTGTTGCTGTTCGTCATCCAATCCGCGTGATCATGGCGCACCCAGAACTCTACGGTACCCTCATCGGCATTCAGCAGTTGATTCACGACCGTTCATCTCCCTCCTGATATGCGAAGGGCCCGCTCTCAGCTAGGTGTGCCATCAGACCCTTGCCAGCTGCCAGAGCATGTGTACCAACGTCGACCAGAGTACGACCATAAGCACAGTATGATGTTATTGTTATATCTTCCATGTGTAGATTGGCCTCGTCCACCTTCTCATCTTCGTGTGCGCTTCCTATCTGCTGCGCAACTGCCAGAATAGGCTCTTTGTAGGTGAACTCATCCGGGCCGACACTACACGCAAACCCCCTGTCGACTAGGTCGCGAAGGCTGACGGGTGCAGCCACCTCACGGTAGAGGGCGAAGACCTCTTCGACAGTCTTCTGGGTGAGATCGACTCCTTCCAGCGGATCTGGTCGCCCCTTGAGGGCTATCGGGAATGGTAGATCGTCAGGGGGACGTATCTGGTACCGCAACCCGAAATGATCTAGCAGATTCAACAACAGAGGCTAGATATGACGGGAGGAGCATAGTAGAACACGCAACTCGCCCGCTATCTGCTTGTATCGGTCCGGTTCCTCCTTGTACTTGCCCATAGCCTCGGCGAGAAACTTCAGATGGGACTTGCACTCATCTACCCGGCGCACGATATCCTTCGGAACCTTCGACCTAGTAGGCACGACAGAACCCCATAGGCCCGGTACGACAAGAACGCCCGCGGGCGCCGGGCGAATCGGACATGATTCGCTCGCCACGCTGGAAGGTCGAGCCTACCACCAACGCGATACTGATCCATGCAACAGCTTCTTCTCGCAGGCCAACGCTCTTTCTCGGTGGCTAGTTCCAGCGACACCTATCTCACCGTCCCAGTCCCTCGTCTACGCAGCACAACGTCGATGCCCCTGCCTCGTCACGCATGGGGCTGGAACACATCCCACCCCCCCCTTGTGTGTTGAGTAGTGTGGTATGTGGTGTCTTGGCAGGGCAGTGGCGGCCGCCACTGCC
>CAZSJP010000678.1:0-3030 GCA_964606675.1 uncultured bacterium | reverse complement strand
GACGTCAACGGATTCAGCCTCCAGATGCAGAAGGTGCTAACCGCAGGCGAAGGCGGCATCGTGACGACGAACGACCCGGCCTTGTACGACCGGGCCGTTCGAGCGCACGATCATGGGCTGAACAGATTCGACGCCGGCGCGCCGGAGGACGCGTTCTGCGGCGAAGTGTACCGAATGAGCGAACTCGCCGGGGCGTTCGGACTGGCGCAGTTGCGGAAGATGGAGGGCATGCTGGCCATAATGCGCCGCTACAACAAGACGGTGCGGGACGGAATCGGCGGTCTCGCCGGGATCGAGTTGTTGCCTCTCGCCGACCCGGACGGCGCAAGTGGCCAGACGGCGTGCTTCTACACCGAAAGCGTGGAGACCTCAGCGCGCTTCCGGCAGGCGCTTGAGGCAGAAGGTGTTGCTGCATCGTTGCTTTACGGCGGCGAGGTCGTCTTCGCCAACCCGCAGATAATGAACCGGCGCACCGCATCGAAGCATGGCCCGTTCGACAGCCCGCTCTACGATGAGCCGATCATGTACTCCCTCGAAGACTGCCGCCAGTCGCAGGACTATCTGAACCGCGCGATATGGATGTGGATATCGCCGACCATGACCGACCGCGACGCCGACGACATGATCTCAGCCGTCACCAAAGTGCACTCGGCCCTGATCGGGTAGCACGCGGACATATACCGGCTCGGCCGCGGACCTGCGGCCGGGCAACGCCCACCAGAGGTACCAGTGAAGACGAATCCGGTGAAAGAGAAGCTCAAGGCAGGCCAATGTGCGGTCGGCACGATGGTCCAGGGGTTCATAAGCGCCGAGACCGCGCCGCTGCTTCGGCAGGCGGGCGTCGAGTTCGTGCTGATCGACACGGAGCACGCGCCGTTGGGCCTTGAGGCCGTGTCGATGCTCTGCGCTACCTCTCGGATGGCCGGCGTGACGCCGATTGTCCGAGTGCCGGACTCGGAGTACCACCTGATCGCCAGGCGCCTCGACGCAGGCGCGGCGGGCATAATGATGCCGCGCGTGAAGACCCGTGCGGACGTCCAGCTCATCGTGCAGTCCGCGAAGTACCCGCCCGAGGGCGAGCGAGGCTGCGGTATCCGACCCCTCTTGACCGACTACGAAGCCGCGGCGAGCCTCGAAGAGGGCATGGCGTGGGTGAATGAACAGACTCTTGTGTGCATCCAAATCGAGACGCGCGAGTCGATCGACCAGATCGACGACCTGTTAAGCGTTCCGGGGGTCGACGCGACCATCATGGGCCCGAACGACCTGTCGATAGCTCTCGGCGTGCCGGGGGACCATAGGCACCCGAAGATGGCGAAGGCTATCGAGACGATGATCGAGGCGTGCCGGAGGCACGGTGTTGCGCCAGGGATACACATCCGCGACATGGAATTGCTGCTGGGGTACAAACAGCAGGGAATGCAGTTACTTGCGTGCGGGACCGACGTCGGGTTCATGCTTCAAGCGGCAGGGGCAACCATGCGGGAACTGACCGAGGGCTAGCGGTCGCACCCCCGCATTCGGCGGGCGGCTACTCGGTCTCCGATGGGCGCGACGTGCCCGGAGGCGAGGTAACCGGTTCGCCGGGGTTGTGGACCGGCATATCGGCCACCGTGCCGTCTTCAAGGCGCACGTGCGTCGAGTAGCCGGCAACGCCTTCGGTGAGGCGAATCAGGCGTGCGCCGCGCAGGAATCCCTCTGCGCCGTAGCAGTTGTAACCAGTGCATCTGCCGAATATGAGGCCCACGCCGTCGAGTTCGCCCTCGAAGTCGTTCACGTGGTCGTGCCCGACGAAACAGCCCGCGGCCCGGCCCTTCATCGCGTCGAACAAGCCCGTATCCATTCCCTGGAAGCAGATGCCCTCATACTTGCGCCCAACGCACGTCTGCGTGTTCCATACCGTCTCGAACTGCGGCACGGGGTTGTGCACGAACAACAAGCCGACGACCCCGGATGGCGCACCGTCGGCCAATCGGTCGGCCTCGCCGCGGAACCAGGCGACCTGGTCTTCGTGGACGTACCCCCAGCCCGATAGCGTTCCGTCGCTATCCCTGCCCGAATCGACGCTCCACACCGCCGCCGAAACACTCTCACCGCGCCGATCCATGATCGGCAGGTAGTAGTTGCCGTGGCCGTGAAGCTCCCGTGGGCCTGGTTCGTACATGCAACGGGCACTAGTCGCCAGCACGTCGTCTATCGAGTCGGGGTCGAACTCCTCGGCGTCATGGTTGCCGTACACGAACGTCCATGGAAGGTCGAGTTGGTCCAGATGCGCGATGAGGCGGCGCCAGGTGGCGAGTGGGTCGGCCGACCACGTAGGGTGCACTATGTCGCCTGTGAGGACGATCAGGTCGGGCTGCTCCCATTCGACCGCGCGGGCGATCAGCGCCAGAGTGTCGATATCGGCGGGTCCCATGTCCTGCAGGTGCGTGTCGGTGAACTGAACGATCGAGAATGAGCCATCCGGCCGGAACATGAGCGGTGCCATCGACTACCTCGGGAGTGGTCGTGAGGGGAGGGGTAGCGCCGTTCGCGACAGAACGATGCTCCTGTGGTGTGTTCGATCTCGCCGACTGTCAGTCCTTGCGGCGGAATATCAGGTAGAGCAGCGTCGTGATGCCGGCAGTGATCGCGCCCCACTTGAAGATGTTGTGCCAGGGCAGGTCCTGGGCGGAGAACATCATGTCGAAGTCGTCGTCGGCGTACAGGTCCGATTCGACGTCGCCGGCTATGGTCTCGGCATCCGATACATCGTCCTCGACATCGGAGGTCGGTGCTTCGACATCTTCCGCTGCGTCGCCGACGGGTTCGTCCGCAGATGGAGCGGCTTCGTCGACAGGTTCGGGCGTTTCTTCTGCCGGCGCAGCATCGGGTGCCTGGTCTTCCGCGCGCACAGCATCATCCGTTGAGTCGGTCATGTCGCCTCCAAGGTTTCGTATCATCGTCACCGGGGCTGCAAAGGAACGATCTCCCTACGCTCGGTAGCGCGCATTCGTTCCATGGCGCCGACGGGTAGCACCTATCGTGCCC
>CAZSJP010000677.1:650-3033 GCA_964606675.1 uncultured bacterium | reverse complement strand
CGCCATCGGTCGCCGAGAGCAGAGCCGAGGCATATTGCAGCCGACCGAGTGCCAGCCGCGTGTCGATGCGGGCGATCCGACCCTCGGCGATGGGCGATGGAACGGTCTCCAACGGCATCGTGGCAAGTGCTGTCTGCTCAGACGCTCTCGGGAAGTTCGGGTCGACGAGCCCGGCGATGAACGTGTGCTTGGCTCGGCGGCAGAAGACCTCGCCGAAATCCCCCACTCGTACGCCGGCTTCCGTGCCGGTCGGCTTCGGCAGCGACACTTTGCCAACGGCGTCGATGAGGAGCCGCCTGCACGTCGCCGGCGGAGCCAGCGGCGTTACGTCGTCGTAGCCCGCGATCTCGTCGAGCAAACTGCTCACGCGGTCGCGCGCCCCGCTCTCGTCGTCAGGGAAGCTCATGAGGTCCAACCACCCGGATCGGACTGCTTCTACCCACTGCTCCCAATCCTGGCTTCGCTCGGCCTCGGCGATTCCGGCTCTAACGCGGTTCAGGCGATCGATCGCGTCGATGAGCGCGGAGGCGTGCAACCGCTCGTCCCGCAGCCGAGATTCCCTCCGCTCACTCTCGTCGACGTCGTCGTCCGGGTCGGTGCTGTCGAGCCGGCGGTCGAGTCTGTCGCGGTGCTTGGTCAAGAGATCGTGCCACTCCTTCTCGACCCGGGTGCCGCCGGACATTCCGCCGACCACGCCGGCCATGCGCGCGATGCGATCCCACTCGGGTGGCTGCATCGCCACGAGGCCCGCATCCTCGCTCTCGGCCGTCAGCAAGTCTTCCGCAAGCGGACACGTCGTCAGAAGCTCCATGACCGGCCCGCGGGCGAGTCCGCTATCGGTGGCTTCGAGCAGTTGCAGAATGCTCCGACCTGGCGCTGAATCGGCCAGCGGATCGTTGCCGATCCAGTCCATCGGGATGTCCGCCTCGCGGAACACGTCGCGAGCCACGGGGCGCGCCTGCGCGGCGTCGGGAACGATCACCAGGAAATCGCCGAACCGGAGCGGCTCGTCGGCATCCGCCGACTCGATGCGATGCCATATTCCCCGCGCGATGTCCAGCCACTCCTGCACCGGATCGGGCGCACTCACAAGCTCCATCTCGGGGATGTCGTGCACAGCCTGGCGGTCGGTGCGGAACAGATCGAGCACCAGCGGCAACGCCGGCCGTGGCGGCGCCACGCGCCCCGTTTCGCCCGAGCATGGCATGCACTTCGGATCGGTATGCCACAGCTTCTGCATGGTCCGTACGAGCGGCTGACACGCGGCAAACGCAGGCGCCCCCTCGACCCACGGCAGGAAAGCGCCTTGCGCGATATCGCGCCCTGCAAGAGCGGCGATCAGCTTCTCCTCCAACGCGTTGACTTCGACGAATCCGAACAAGGCCAATGCCGCCGTGCGCTCGGGAGCGCTTCCCGCCTCGATCTGCTCCGCAGCGATGCGTATGACGTCGCTTGTGTCCACGAGGGAGTGCGCCTCGAGGATGCGCTCGCTGGCCTCGAATACGGACGCGATCTCGTTGGCGTAATGGCTGTCGGTCTCGCGCGGATCGGTGTCGCCCTTCTTCAACCGGATAAGCTCCTCCAAGGCCGATTCCTGGAAGGTCGGGCGGTCGCGCGGGTCGTCGCCACCGTCATGCCGTACGAATGCCCCAGTGACGGACTTCGTGTCCTCTATCGCCTGGGAAACGACCGGCAAGCCCGCGTAGAGCGGGAGGCGCTGCCGCCCTTCGGAAGCAAGCCGTGGCGTCGCGATCTCGAATGCCCATTGTGCCAGATCGACGATCTTCACGTCGAACAGGCCGGTCGCTCTGCCGGCGATTTCGTACGCAGCGAGAGGAAGCTCCTCGCGCAGCATTCTCGTCAGCTTCGAGTCCGGAGTGAGGATGACAATCGAGCCGTAGTCGATGGCGGCGCGCCACTCGCCGACAGCGCGAGCGAGAGCGGACGCAAGCCGGTCCGGAGTGTCTGTGTAGAGAGTCGTGTCTGGCATCGCTGACGACCGGGAGAAGCTTCGGGTCGATTCCCTCCTGTGGATGGTGCATCAAGTCTACCTGCAACGCAGCAAGGCGGCAAGGGAGTCCGGTGCAGGGGGCAGGCACGACGAGAAGCAGGGGTGGCGATTGCGCGTCGGCGTCGGTATTTTTGTAAAGTTAGAAACGTCTGGCGCCGAGGGCGTCCCACAGACGTTTCGGTACACTGCGCCGCCGATCCCGCGCCGCTTCATGGCGGCGCGCCCTTCCAATCCAGGGGAATGCTGCACGCTATGGTATCACAGAACAAGAACCTTCCGGAAGACACCCTGAACCTGGGCGACATCACGCCGCGATCAATGTTGATCGGCGCGATCGCGTGCGCACTGGTCAGCATGTGGCTGCCGCTCGCC
>CAZSJP010000677.1:0-640 GCA_964606675.1 uncultured bacterium | reverse complement strand
AGTTCATAATCGGCGCCTCGCGGATGAATCTATCGCAGCTTCCCGTAGTAGCGATGGGGCTGTTCTTCGGAACGCTGCTCGTCAACGCGGCCGCCGGGCGCGTCGTCGGTAGGGCTGTGCTCGGTCCGGCGGAGGTGCTGACGATCTTCGTCATGGCGTTCATCGCAGCGATCATGGCGACGTCCGACCTGCTCGAGTGGGTCTTCTCGGTGATGGCGGTGCCGTACTATCTGGCAACGCCGGAGAACCGGTGGATTGACGATCTGTGGCCGCACCTGAGGCAGTGGGCGGTCGTCCGCGGGCCGAGCGAGCACCTGAGATGGGCATTCGTGGGCAAGCCCGCCGCCGCGTCGATACCGTGGCACATATGGACGGTGCCGACTTTCTGGTGGGGCACGTTCGTCGGCGCGTTGGCGCTCGCGTCGATATGCCTCGCGTCGATCTTGCGCAAGCAGTGGGCCGAGAACGAGCGACTTCCGTTCCCGCTGGCGCAGGTACCTCTCGACATCATGGCCAATCCCGGCGGGCGATGGCATCTGCCGGAGGTCGTTCGCACCAGAGCGTTCTGGTATGGCGCCGGCCTGCCGCTCCTGGTGATAGTCTTCAACTTCGGGAACTACTTCCTGCCACAGTTCCCGCG
>CAZSJP010000676.1:0-3036 GCA_964606675.1 uncultured bacterium | reverse complement strand
ATCGTAATGCTGTCGGCCTTCGAGCAGGATATCGACGTACCTCTGGTATTGATCGCGGGCGTAGTTGCTGTACTCCCACCCCCGCCAGTGGTACTCGTCATAGAGATTCTGGGGCAGGTACCACTTTCTACGGTTGGGAGCCAGGGCCCCCGGATGGATGCGGACCCCATAGATTCCCGGTTCTTCGGCCGGTCGAAACCCCGTAGTCATCTGGGCCAGTGCGGGGATCTCCCAACAGAGTAAAATGCCCAACAGGGATAGAACCTCCCTCCAGCGGCGATCGATCCCAAACATATACACCTCCCTTACGTCATCGCTAAATCTAAAAAAATAGCGTTTAAAAACTTTAGTAGGCCACGGCAATCGTCCGCATCAGATTCTCTGTGTCGGTCTGAGCCTCCAGGCTGATGCGCACCAGATAAATCCCCGGAGCCACCACTTTTTCGGCCGTGTCTCGGCCCGACCAGGTATAGCCCCACAACCCGTCCGGGGCCTGCTGTGCCTCGCGCTCCTGAATCAAGCGGCCGTCGAGTCCATAGATCCGCACCGTGGCAGCCTTGTTCAGCTTGGGGACAGAAAAGCGAATCTCCGCCCGATCGCCCACCCCATCCCCGTTGGGCGTGAGCACGGCGGGTTGGACCGTCAGATTCTCGATGAGTCGTCCGCTTCCCGGCACTTCCGGCAGAAAGATCGTAGAGTTGAAGCGGCCGGTCGAAACCACCTCCTGCCACAGTGCGGGTTGTTGCGTGCGGCCGACAGAGGCAATGAAAAGGTACGGATTGTCCACCACGCTCACGTGAAAATCCAACTCAACAGCCTCTCTTTTCACGGTGCGGGGCAATTGTATTACCAGCGAATCCGGGGCTATTTGCAGATCGAGCGGCTCGACTTCCATCTCGTCTATGCGCAGCGAGAGGCTGTCGCGATCCATCTGAGAGGGCATACCCAGGCGCAGGCGGTCGAAGCCGGGATCTCCCGCACTGAATTGGGGTTCAAGGCGGTAGGTGAATTTCTGGGGCACACCCAACACCGCCTCTCTCGGCCCTACCTCTCCGGTGATCCCCGAGATAAAAGCCCTGGTGTGGTCCAAAAAGAGCGAGTGCAGCGTGGGCGCCGCTTCCGGCCGGTCCGAACTCAGTAAGACCCTGAACTGGACGAAGCGGCGCGGGCTGGGGGAGAGAAACTCCTGACCCGAAAACTGGTACATAGGGCTCCACCCGCTCCAGTCGGCACCGGGCTCTATGAGGGTATCTATCCTGCCCTTTGCCACATTGGGCAATTTACCATACGCCTCCTTGGTCACCTCCTGGCCGTTCGACCGGTAGTAGACGAGGCGCTGTTCCAGATCCGTGCCGGAGCGGGTTTGGGCCTGGACGCGGGTGCCGGGGGGGGTATCGGCATCCCAGCTCAGTGTCTGGAGAATCTGGGACTGGTTGGCGACGCGGATGAAGTCGGAGGTCATTTCTACCTGGGCCACATATCCTACTGGGTGGACCATGAACTCGGAGATGAGGCCAGTAGCCGAAGTCACCCAGGCCGCATTGAGCAGGCGGATTGGGCGGGGAGGAGCTATCAGGTAGGTCAAATGGTCGGGCCGCTCCCATTCACTACCTTTAAAATCGAACAGTATCTCAAAATCAGGCTCCCCCAACGGCGTCAGACTCCCGTCCGAACCCAGCACGCGATGGTCGTTGATACCGGGATGGGTATGCGTGCTCTCAGTCCGGTCTGCCAGCATGATCACGCGGTTCACCCAGAAAACGGCTCCCAGATCCCAGATAAAGCCGGTCCCCCCGGTACCTTGTCCCTGGAAGTTGTGCACCCCCCACGGGGTGTTGACATCGCCGTCGCCCATCACCCCGCCGCGGTCTTGTATATCTGTAACATTTCCCCCCCGTCCCACAGCGCCGAGAATGCTATTCTGACCAAAAGCAAAGACCTCTACCTCGGCCAGGGCGGCATCCTGGCTCTTGGCATCTACTAAGACCCGGATGAACTGGAGCGGTTTGAAGTCGGTCTGAAACTCCTCACCCGCCCCTAAACCTTCCGTCCGCTGAAAAACCGTCTTTCTGACAGAGGAGGAAACCTCAAATTCCATGGCCGTCTCTTCGTTCCATTTAGTCGTGCCGCCCAGCAACTGGAACTGGTAGATATCCTTGCTGGGAGGCTCCCTTTTGCCGTCTGCGCCGAATACGCGAAATTCGCGCAAGGGGCGAGCCCCTTCTCGATCGGGAAAGCTCAGTCGAACGGAGGTGACAGGCATGACGCGGCCCAGATTGATCTCGACCCACCACTGGTCAACCGGGTCCTCCTGGTCGGGCCTCCAAAAGGTCTCGGGATTGCCGTCGATGAGATTGTGGGCCGAAGAGTGCCCCGAACCAGTCTTCCACACCCCGCCCTGTCCCTCGCCCCCTTTCCGCAGCGCGTGGAAGAAGAGGGGGGAATTGAGAGCGACGTTGGCCGGCTGTTCAAATTCTACCGGCGTGACGGACCCGTCGGCCCGGATATCGAGCAAGTCGCCCGGGAAAGTCCAGGTCTGCCACTGGCTGCGGCTGTTCACCCGGTAAACGCTCTGGGCCTCCAGTTCGATACTGGTAATAGTAACCAGCAGCAGCCAAAAAAGGCTCAACTTGCTCGTCCTGTTCACAGAACTACCTCCTTCAACTGGTTCAATACACCATCCCGAGCGATCCTACACGCACGAAATTTTTCTGCTCTGTATCCACTTCCACCCTGACCAGGTAGATCCCAACCGGTAGTAAGGTACCGCTCTCATCCCGTCCATCCCAGTCCAGATCATAGGCACCGCTACCGGCCTGACCGGCGAACAGGCGGCGCACCAGGCGGCCAGACAGATCGATAATTTCCACCTCCACCCCGACCGGCCGCATCAGCTGCACCAGGGTATAGGAGATCCCGGCCCGATCGTTGACGCCGTCCCCATTGGGCGAAAAAACCCGAGGTTCGACTTGAACAGAAGGCAGAATATCGCGGGTGGATTCTACCGAGGTCAGAACCCGCAGGGTATTGGTCAGA
>CAZSJP010000675.1:0-3053 GCA_964606675.1 uncultured bacterium | reverse complement strand
TGCACGCCCACAACAACCAGCAGCTCGGGTTCGCCAACACGATCGAGGCGATCGTAAGGGGCGCCAACATGCTCGACGCGAGCCTGGCGGGCCTCGGCCGTGGCGCCGGGAACTGCGTCATGGAGTCGCTGGTTGGCTTCCTGCACAATCCGAAGTTCCACATGCGACCACTCGTCGATTGCGTGCAGCACCACATCGAGCCTCTGCGGAAGACCTTGCGCTGGGGACCTGACATCCCGTACATGATCACCGGTCAGATGAATCAGCACCCGCGAGCGGCCATCGAGTTCAACGAGAGCGACGACAGAGAGAACCTGCTCAAGTTTTACGACTTGATGCACGAATAGGGCTCAGTTGCGAGCGGACGAACCTCAGCTTGCCATCGGTAGCTCGCGAATATGTCGACGGGCGGGAGCGCTAGCTTGAAGTCCCCGAACATACTTCTCATCATGACGGACCAGCAGCGGTACGACTCGCTCGGCTGCTACGGGTTCGAGGCGGCGCACACGCCCAATCTTGACCGACTCGCCGATGACGGGGCACTGTTCGAGCGGTGCTACGTCACGAACCCGATATGCACCCCGAGCCGCGCCAGCATGTTCACCGGGAAGCATCTGCCCGGGCACGGCGTTCACCGGCTTCACAACGTCTTGCCCGACGATGAAGTGCACTTCACACAACGGCTTCAAGACGCAGGATACCGAACGGCCCTGTTCGGCAAGATGCACACCAGTGGCCGCTGCTTTGAGGAAAGCCGCAGGCATCCGACCGACGGCTTCGATATCTATGAATGGTGTCTCGAAGCCAGCATTAGCCTCGATTCGCCGCTCAACGGATACGCGCGATGGCTGCGCGAGACCAGCCCGGAGTTCTACGATCGGCTGTATCGGGAAGGGCGCAAGCTGCTCCACATTCCGCGGGAGCACCACATGACTCATTGGGCGGCCGAGCGCATGATCGACTACATCCGCGGCTGCGATGGCGAGCAGCCGTTCTTCTGCATGATGAGCGTCTTCGATCCGCACAATCCTTACGAAGACTACCCGCTGGAAATGCTCGATCTGATCGACGTCGACAAGATCCCCGATCCACTGATCATAGACGGCGAGATGGCCGCGCAGCCCGAAGGCATACGGCGCGAGAACGAGCATTCCTACCTCGGAGCGTTCGACGGGTTCTCGCTCGACGACCTGCGCAAGATGCGTGTCGGATACCACGCATCGATCGCGCTCATCGATCTGGAGGTCGGCCGCGTGCTCGCTACGCTCCGAGAACGCGGCTTGGAGGAGAACACGCTGGTCATCTTCTGCAGCGATCACGGAGACATGCTCGGCGATCACTCCCTGCTGGTGAAAGGCGCATTCTTCTTCGACCCCAACGTGCGCGTGCCCATGATAATGCGATGGCCGAATGCGTTTGGCGGCGGGGCGCGGGTGAAGTCGCTGGTGGGGCTGCACGACGTCGCTGCGACCGTGTTGGCTGCAGCCGGCCTCGCGCCCGAGCAAGTCGCGGCGTCGGCGCCCGATGCGAGCGACCTGGTGCCGCTGGCAACCGGAGATGTCGACAGGGTCCGCGACTACGCCGTTACGTGCCACCGCAACAGCGGCATATCGGATGGGGGCGTGTATTTCGACCCGCCGATCCACGCGACGATGTTCCGAGACGAGCGCTACAAGCTCAGCGTCTTTCATGGCGACGGCGATAGGCCTACCGAGGGCACGCTGTACGACATGGTAGCCGATCCCGACGAGCGCAACGACTTGTGGGGAGACGCGGCATCGAGGGACATCCGACTGGGCCTGACGTCGCGCCTGGCCGATTGGCTTGTCGCGCAGGAGCAGAGCGTTGGGCGCGCCGACGACATGCCGCCTGACCCCGCCGCACGGCTCGTGAACGCAGCCAAATAGCTCGGTGGGCGCAAGCTCGGGCCAGTACCATTGGCGCGCCGGGATGCCCGTGCATCGCGGCGGACCTGTGCCTCGCCAAGTGGCCAGTCTTCAATATGCCCTGGCTGGGGCGTTCACAAACACGCCCTGCAGCCTTAGATTATCCTGATGGGGAACGGTTGCCTGCGTCGGTTCGCTGGGCGAGGATGTCGCTCAAGATCGCGGGCGGCCGCTCGTTGCGTGTCGGTACGGATCGTCACGCATCGTTATCATTGTCGAGGGACATGCGTCCGGTGGCGCCGATATGGCTGGTACGACGATAGAGCTGCGCGACGTGCAGAAGTCGTTTGGCGATCTGCATGTTCTGAGGGGCGTCACGCTGTCGTTCGAATCGGGACAGACGACTGTGGTGCTGGGGCGATCCGGGACGGGCAAGAGCGTGATGCTGAAGTGCATCGTGGGCCTTCTGGAGCAGGATGAGGGGCATGTTCTGGCGGAGGGGCGCGCGGTGGCGGAGATGACCCTTGCGGAGCTGGGCGAGTGGCGCCGTCGAGTCGGCTATCTGTTCCAGAGCGGCGCGCTCTACGATTCGATGTCGGTGGGCGACAACATGCTGTTCCCCCTGCGGCACGATGCGAGCCTAGACGAGGACGAGAAGACTTCGCTGGCGCATGAGAGGCTTGGGTGGGTCGGGCTCGGCGGCACGTTCGAGAAGAACCCGTCGGACCTCTCGGGCGGGATGCGCAAGCGAGCTGCCCTGGCTCGCACCCTGATGACGGACCCGGAAGTCATATTGTATGACGAACCGACGACGGGGCTCGATCCGGTAACGTCGAATGAGATCAGCCAGTTAGTCGCGCGGCTGGAACAGGAGAAGGGCGTCACGGGTATCGCGGTCACGCACGACATGTCGTGCGCTCGCCTGATAGCCGATAGGGTTGCGTTTCTGCACAGGGGCACGGTGCTCGCCCAGGGCTCGTGGCGAGAGATCGAGGAGAGCGACGAGCCGCTGGTCAGGTTCTTCATGGCCACCGAGTTCACGCGCGACCCGATAAACCTCGAGGAAGAGGGATAGCCGATGCCGAAGAGAGAGTACTTCCATCTGGCCTTCCGAACCGGCGTGTTCGTGATCGTCGGCGTCGCGATATTCGTGATGATAATGTTCGT
>CAZSJP010000674.1:0-3060 GCA_964606675.1 uncultured bacterium | reverse complement strand
CATAGCATCGCTCTGATGCCCCGTGTGGACAACCTGATGAGAGATCACAACTAGGTCCAGCCTGGGCGGTTGGGCCCGGGAGGGGAACCATGGAGCAGGACGCAGGCGCCAGCAACAGAACGGGAGGGGAGATGATGGGCTACGCGAGTCAGTCACTTGCCCCTGAGAGCGGCGGAGGCCCACGCGCTGGGAGGGACATATCGTCAATGAGTCGCGAAGAACGCTTCCTGACGGCGCTCGATCGTCGGATGCCCGACCGCGTGCCCATGTTCGACTTCCTCTTCCAGCAGCCGATGTTCGAGACGCTGATCGGTCGGCGACCCGACGGCTACAACGCTCGCGACGCGGTCGAGTGCGCGCTGGCGCTGGACCATGACGGCGTATGGTTGCCATTCGGCGGCTTTAGCGGATACAGCCCTGAGTTTCTCTCCGAGAACGTATACAGAGACGAATGGGGTACCACGTACCAGAAAGGCGCCGCGTCGTGGCCCATCGACGCGCCAGTGGATTACCCGATCGGGACGCGGTCCGATTTGCGGTGTTATCGCCCGCCCGACCCGTCGCTACCGGGCCGTGCCGCCGAGATCGAGATCGCACGCGACATGGACAACGGCGGCCTTGCGCTCCTGGGCGGGGTGCAGGGGCCGGTGACAACTCTGTGGCTGTTGATGGGATACGAGGGCATCGGTTTCGCCCTGCAGGACGATCCGGCGCTGATTCATGAGCTGTGCGCGATCTCGAACGAGTTCTTCAGAGAGGCCGCGCGTCGCTCCGTCGAGGCCGGATGCGTCGGCATCTGGGTGAGCGAGGACCTCGGCGACAGCACCCGCGGATTCTTCCGACCGGAGCAATACCGCGAGCACTTCCTTCCGCCACTGGCCGAGCTAGTCGACTACGTGCATGACCTCGGCGTGCCTGTCATGCTCCACTCGTGCGGCCACATAGCCGAGTACCTGGCAGACCTGGCCGAGACGAAGATCGCGGCGGTGCACCCGCTGCAACGCACGGCCGGTATGGACCTCGGTGACGTGAAGCAGCGATACGGCGACCGTTTCTGTCTCATCGGGAATATAGACTCGTCGCGAACGTTGCCGTACGGCACGCCGGACGACGTGGCGGCCGAAGTGCGGGATGCCATCGACGTAGCCGCACCAGGCGGCGGCTATGTCCTTGCGTCGGACCACTCTCTTCACGACGGTATATCGGTAGAGAACATCGTGACGATGTTCCGGGTCGGCGCCGAATACGGCGCTTTGGCCTACAGCGACCGACCATGACACTTGCGGCCGACGCATGACGACCCTCAGTAGGAGACGCGAACGCGGCCAACATAGGGGACCGGATCGGCGCGCGAGGCCGCGTGACAGTGCCAGAGTCGCGCCACTGGGCGCGAAGACCGATCTCGTGCGGGTACCCGTCGAGCTAGAGGGTGTGTTGTGCCTTGTCCCTCTCTCGGAATGTGCTAGTTTCAGTATCGTGCCAAGGTGAATGAGCCGCAGAGTTCCTTCCGAACACAGGATGGCCGGATCGCTCGAGGGTGTCGCTCTCCGGTGGCTGAAGGGAGCCCAGGCAGATGGACAGAAGTCGCCGGACCGCGATCCGCAACCTGGCGATCTTCGCCACCGTCGTACTTGCGAGCGGCTGGATCGGCCGATGTCTGGACGTGTCGATGGGCAATCCGGCCTCGGAGAGCCTCGGGATGCTCCTGTGGCTCGTCGTGCCCACCGGAGTCGCCCTTCTGCTCCGGGCGTTCGCCGGAGACGGCTGGACGGACTTCGGAATCAGGCCGAACATCAGAGGAAACGGGATCTGGTATCTTGTCGCGCTGCTCGTCTATCCCGTGCTGGCAGTGCTCGCCCTGGCCATCGGCGGCGGCCTGAGCCTGATCGCTTTCCCCGGTATATCGTTCAGCACGATCGGACTCATCCTGCAGACGTTCGCGCTGGCCGCCCTCCCGTTGTTCATCAAGAACTTCTTCGAGGAGGCCGCGTGGCGTGGCTATCTTGCCCCCAGAGTCCACTCCCTTGGCCTGAATGACTTCATGGGGCACGCCCTGGTCGGGCTCGTGTGGGGTGCGTGGCACATCCCGTACTACTTGTTCTTCCTCGACCCGGCGATTCTCCAGGAATTCACCACCCTGACGGTGGCGGCCTTCATCCCCTTGTCCATCGTGGTGATGGTCGCGTGGGCGATCGTCTACGGCGAGATTCGCCTGCTGTCCGGCTCGATCTGGCCAGCGGTACTAATGCATACGGTGGAAGACGCATTCGTCAACCAGCTCATCACCGAGCGACACATCTCGATCGTCCCGGGAACGGATTGGCTCGTCTCGCCGGTGAGCGGACTCATCGGCATCTTCCTCTTTGTAGCGGCCGGTATCGGACTCAACAGATACAGAAGGGCAAGGCAGCCGGTGCAGCCTGCCTGATGCGATCGGCCGGCAAGGCGATGGGCGCAACGCCATCGACACCGCCGCGCCCGGCGGCGGCTACGTCCTTGCATCGGACCACTCCCTTCACGACGGTATATCGGTAGAGAACATCACAGAGATGTTCCGGGTCGGCGCCGAATACGGCGCTCAAGCCTACGGCAACCGGGTCTGAGGCCTGCGTCGGACAGCTTGCACCCCACAGCGGGAGGCGAGAACGTGGCCAACATCGAAGACCGAAGCGGGATATCGACGCACTTCATGCCGTCGACGCACGGCGAGGACTTGTTCCGCGCGATCGACATGGTGCATGGAGCGGGGTTCAAGGGCTTCGAGATCGTCCCCACGCTTGACCAGGCGCAACTCGGTTACCCATACAACCACGCCAACGTCGGGTTCGATCTGCTCGGGGCAGACGACGCCGAGATAAACCGTGTCGTCGACGCGCTCAGTGTCTTCGAATGGACCACCGTCCACTCGCCGCACGTCGATTGGAACCTTGCGAGCACCAATCGCCACCACAGGCGTCTGACGTGGGAGCTATACGACAAGTGTCTCGAGTTCGCCGCACGCCTCGGCGCCCTAGCTGTGATGTGTCATGACGTTGTCCTCACCACGTGCACCGGCGAACG
>CAZSJP010000673.1:0-3062 GCA_964606675.1 uncultured bacterium | reverse complement strand
GTGGGATGCCGTCCATGAGTTCGGCCGCTACGACGACGCGCAAGGCGCCTGAGCCGATGGGCGGACCGGAGCCGAACGGCGGGTCCGGGTTATATTGTGTTCAGGTCTGGAGGGCTAGGCGGTCGCTGGCGAGGCCATTGGCCTCGTTGGAGGAAAGTCCGAACACCAGAGGGCAGGATGCTGGGTAACGCCCAGGCGGCGCGAGCCGACGGAAAGTGCCACAGAAAACACACCGCCGCGTTCGACGGTCGGCCTCTGCCGCTCGGCGAACGTTGGTAAGGGTGAAATGGTGGGGTAAGAGCCCACCGCGGCTCCGGCGACGGAGCCGGCATGGCAAACCCCATCCGGTGCAAGGTCAAATAGGGGCCGATCCGAAGTTGCCTGCTTCGTTTGAAGGTCCGGGTAGACCGCATTGAGGGGAGCGGCAACGCTCCTCCCAGATGGATGACCGCCCATCGTCGGCGTCTCTCCGAGGTACTGACGGGGACAGAATTCGGCTTACCGGCCCTCCCGACCTACATCATCCAGTTCGATATCCGCCACCACCGGAAAGTGATCCGACGGGTACTTGCCATCCTCGGCAAAGGTTACCGTTTCCGTTCGCCGAGGCGTCAGAGCGCCGCGCACGAGTATCCAGTCGATGCGTGCGTCTTCACTCTTCGGCTTTCCGGAGAATCCGTGCACCGTACCAATCGGCCCGACGCGTTCGTCGCCGAGTTCCCAGGCGTCTATGAGATCGGACATGCTGCCGTTCGGCATCGTATCCGCGCCCGTCATCAGCCGATAGGTCTCACGGCCCGGCCGAGAGTTGAAATCGCCCGTGACGACCGTCGATACGTCCCCGGATCGCAGCCTCTCCCACAGCAGGAAAGCGCTGCGAGCTCTCAGTTCTTCGTCGCCAAGCGTGAAGTGCGTGTTGAAATGTGCCAGTTGGGTCCCGGATGCAAGATGTCTCAGCCGCACCCACGTGGCTACTCTCGGGTGGTCGTCGGGCCACCACGTGCGGCTGGCCGGGACGTCCGGCGTCTCGGATAGCCAGAACGTGCCCGACGACTCGATCATGAACCGATCGCTACGCACGAGGATCGCGCAGTGTTCCTCGTCGGACATACCCCACCGCTCGCGTCCGACGACCGAGTATCCCGGCAGCTCACGGGCGAGGTAGTCGAGTTGCACCCGGTACGCCTCCTGTACGCCGGTGATATCCGGACCGTACTGTCCGATCATCCGCACGGCCATGTCTCGCCGGTCGTCCCACAGATCCCCTTGGTCGGCCGGGTTCGGGAAGCGCACGTTCCACGTCATTATGCGAACGGTGAGGGAACTCACGGACCATCCTTCCTAGAAGAGAACCACGCCGAGACCGCCGACGAGCCAGCAGTAGTAAGCAAACCAAGACAGCCGTCCTTGCTGCACGAATCGCACCAGCAGCCTGACCGACACGTAGCCCGCGAGGGCCGCGGCAAGGAATCCGATGGCCAGGGGCGCCAGTGGTACCTCCGGGCCGGTCGCCAACTCGCCGATCGTAAGGAGCGACGGTCCGAGAATCACCGGGATCGAGAGGAGGAACGAGAACTCCACGGCCTTGCGCCGATCCGTGCCGGCAAGTAGAGCCGCGGCGATCGTCGTACCGGACCGCGATATGCCGGGAAGTATCGCCAAAGCCTGGGCGAAGCCGACCACGATGGCGCTCGACCAACGCATGTCGCGACTGCCCGAGCCGGCGAAACGCGTCGCGAAAAGTATCGCGCCCGTCGCCATCAGGAACGCGCTTGCGCCTATCGGGCTCGCGAATGCTTCGGCAATCGCGTCCTCGAATGCGAGACCGAGCACGCCCGCCGGTATCGTACCGACGATCACGTAGAGGCCCCATCCGAAATCCGGCTCGCCCCATGGCGATCGGCCACGCGCGATCTCGCCCATGCCGACGAGCGTCCCGCGCACGACCGGCGCAATACGGTACCACAGCGCCGCGAACACGGCGACGAGCGTTCCGAAATGCACGATGATCGTGAAGCGAAGACCGCCCTCGACCACGCCGAGCAGATGGGTGCTGAATACGATGTGCGCCGAGCTGGAGATCGGCAGAAACTCGGTGACGCCCTGAATCAGCCCTACGATCGCAGCCTGCCAGACTTCCACTACCTAAGCTCCCCTCAGTTGTGTTGCACGATGAGGCCGACCATCCTGCCGGTCCGGCCAGCACTAGCTCTGTGCGAGAAACACGCGTCGTTGCAGGCAGTGCAGACGTCCGCGTAGTCGATGCGATCCGGTGGCACACCGGCCGCCACGAGATCGGCGACCACCGAGCCACCAAGGTCCACCCGGTGTTTCGCCCCGGACATGGCCACATGCTTCGCTGGGAACCGGGCCGCGACTTCCGGATCGACCTCGAAGCAGCACGAACCGATACACGGACCGACAGCGGCAACGAGCCGATCGGCGCCGGCCCCACCGCGATCCGCGAGAGCCGCCACGGCCGCGCCGACCACACCGGAGACCGCCCCGCGCCAACCGGCATGCACGGCAGCCACCGGGCCGCCCTCGACGGCGAGCAGAACGGGTGCGCAGTCGGCCACGCCGACGATCGCCGGCAGCCCCGGCGATGATGCGATGAACGCATCGGCGGCCACGGGCGATGAGTAGCAGGCGTCGGTCAACTCGACAACGTCGGCCTCGTGCACCTGAGTCTGCAAGACGATGGTATGAGGGGGCAGGCCGGCTACCTCAGCCAACCGAACGCGGTTCGTCAGCACGGAAGCTTCATCGTCGTCGACCCGCATAGACAGGTTCAGCGACGCGTGGTGTCCGGTGCTGACGCCTCCGATTCGGGATGTGAAGCAATGCCACACGCCGGGCACGCTATCGAGAAGCGGCGACTGCCACAGATGTAGGCCGGAGACTGCATTGAGACGCACTGGCGCGTTACTCCGTCCCGCCGGCCGGCGTGCTTGAACCAGTAGCTTTCGTGACGATCTCGTGCTTGATGTCCAGCACACTGGTGTTGCGGCGCAGTTTCGAGAGGATGCGCCTGAATTGTCGCGTGTCTTTCAACTCCAAAT
>CAZSJP010000672.1:2736-3069 GCA_964606675.1 uncultured bacterium | reverse complement strand
CGATTCCGAGGCTCGATACGTACGCGATGATAACGATCCACATGGCTGATTTGATGAACTTCTCATTGCGCATCATCTGGAGCATTGGATATCGACCCCGTTGCTTCCTAACGCCGTAGACAGATCACGATAGACTATTAATAATACGACAGGAGCGCTTGGCAAATCAACCGGATCGTAGTGCCATCCGGACACCTTGTTCTACAGCGGCTCGAACCGCGCCCGTGTTGCATCGACGCGTGCGGCAGCACGCGCAACGTGCGCGCTTTGCGCGCACGACGCTCAACGGGTGGCTCCCCGCATGCTGTCGTTCGTATACTCGTTCGGCGCACC
>CAZSJP010000672.1:0-2726 GCA_964606675.1 uncultured bacterium | reverse complement strand
CGACGATACATATTGGAGGGCACGACCATGGGACGACCCGAACTCGCAGACGCCATCAAGGACGCCGCCTACCTGGAAGGCGACTTCGTTCTCAGCTCGGGCCAGCGAAGCAAATACTACCTTGACAAGTACCTCTTCTCAACCGAGCCACGCCTCTTGGGACAGATCGCAACAGAGATCGCCGAACTGCTCCCCGACGAGTTCGACGTCCTGACGGGCATCGAACTAGGCGCGGTGCCGATTGTCACTGCAGTGGCGCTCGCTACGGGGCGCCCGTTCGCCATCGTTCGAAAAGCGGCGAAGGAATACGGCACGAGCAAGCTGTTCGAGGGGAAGCTTGAGCCGGGGCAACGCGTCGTGTTGCTGGAGGACGTGCTCACTACCGCGTCGCAGGCCATCGAAGCAGCGGGTCGCCTCCGGGAGTTCGGCGCCGAGGTCGTGAAAGTGCTCTACGTCGTCGACCGCGAGCAGGGCGCGGCCCGGAATCTGGCCAACGCGGGCCTGGATGCCGAAGCACTATTCACGAAGACGGATTTGGGGATCTGAAGGGCTGTCAGGCGACACATACGACGTGACCCCGGCGAATCTTCGATTCGCCCAGAGAGCCGGCACCAGCCGGCTCTACGCTATCGTAGCAGCACCATCCTGCTCGTGCTGGTGCCTGCGCTATGGATCAGGCGGCTGACGTAGACGCCCGTGGCGACGTTCCGCCCGAATCGGTCGCGTCCGTCCCAGACCAGGTGGTGAACTCCCGCCACGAACGAGCCATCGACCAGTTCTCGCACCAACCGACCGTCGATGCCGTAGATCGCCAGCCGCACCCGACCCGTGCTCGGCACGCTGAAACGGATCGTCGTCCAGGCGTTGAACGGGTTCGGAGTGTTCCGACCGAGTAGCGGACCAGCGGCTGTCGGGTGGGCCTCGGAGACGGCTGTAGGATCGTAAGGCTTCGTCGGCAGGTACGTCTCGTGTCCGGTCCACGTCCACCATCTGCTGCTTTCGAGAGGCTGGCCCGGGTTCGCCCAGTTCTGCGACCCGTCGTCGTATGCGGTGACTGCGTAGTAGTAGTCGACCCCCACGATCACAGTTTCGTCGTAGAAGACGATGGCGTTCCCCTCGCGCGAATACCACTCGCTCGGCAAATGGGCGATGAGCTCCCATGGCGCAAGCGTCGTTTCCCCTTGTCGGTATACTCTGTAGCCCACGACGTCCGCGACACCCGTGTCGAAATCGGTCCTGTCGACGGCGGGATGCCACCTGAGTGCTCGGACTGTGCAAGGAATGTGGCCGCCGCTGCAATACCCGTCCTGCCATTCCACGGTGACCCGCGTTGGTGGCCGCGGCGGGTCGGGCACGTTGTACGGCTGGTCGTACTCGGCCGGCTTGGACATCCGGTAGTCCGGGATGCCCCAACGATCCAGGTCGGTCTGCGTTACGTCAGGCGCGAACCGTCCATGGAAGTTCCAGTACGCCAGATTCATCGCCTTGCGAACCGTGTCCTCGCCCGTCATGTACAGCCGTATGTCCTCGTCGCGCATCCAAGCTCCGTATTCCGAGCCAGCGGTCCGCGCAGCAGAGTACTCTTCGCCTATCCGCCGTGCCTCTTCCTGGTCGATGCCTCCGGCGGCCAACACCTGCACGATCCGCACCGAGTCGCCGGGCTGCAAGTCCCATCCGTGAGCCGCGAAGTTGCTCTCGGTTAGCTCGCCGTTCTGCGGGCCGTAGCCGAGCGCCAGTGTCGGGCCCGGCGGAAGCGCCATGATCGCCGTAGTCGGCTCGTAGGTGCGATAGCTCCGGTCGATGGGCATCTGGCCCCGCCCGTCGGTCAGGTATCGGCGCTGGACGTCCATCGTCTGGCCATAGTACTTGTTTGTCAGGTCGACGCCACGCTCGTAGCATATCGTCCGAAACGACGGCTGCGAAGCGTCGTTGACGCCGTAGCCGGGGCCCGGCCCGGCGCTCACGAACAAAGGCCCCATCATGACGAACGCGTTCCCGAGCAGACTATGGCCCCACTCCTCGCCGCCGGGGTCGCCGTAGTCGGGACCGTCGAAATCGGGGCTGTCGCCGTCCCACGCGAATGCGGCAGTCTGGTCGACGCCTGGGAACGGGCGAACGTACATCGCGTCGGCGTCGCTACCGCGCAGACTCGTGTGCTCGTTGGCCTGCACGTTCTGGTAGTCGAGCGCCTGGAACCAGAGCATGTTCGTGACGGTCTGCTCGGGAATCGGCAGTGCATCCGAGGTGTCCGCGTCGAGGACCCGTACCGCCGTGCCGGGCAGCGCGTCGGGATCGCCGTGGATACCGTCGTTGGTGAGCGTTATGTCCATGACGACGTAGTCCTGATGCGGATTGCCGTACGGGTACGAGTATATGCGACGCCTGAGGCGCACTCCTTGCGGGTAGCGCCACCGGGTCTCGCTCGCCATCTCGGAGACCAGATCGGGGGCGATAGCAGACGGCGCACGCAGACCGATAGCACCGTACTCGGGGTACGTCGCGTTGTCACCGATGGTGCCTTCGAAATCGACTTCCGCGGCCTCGGACGATGGATGGGTAACGACGACGCGCGGACGCTGCCAGCGGAGGCTCCGGACCATCCCGAGCGGCCAGACGTACGCGAAGTCGCCCGAGACGTAGCGCGGTGGGTAGAGGTAGTTGAACGACCGGAACGCGCCGGACACGGCGTGCGGCCATACGACGCCATCCGGGTCGGTGAAGCCGGT
>CAZSJP010000671.1:2852-3073 GCA_964606675.1 uncultured bacterium | reverse complement strand
CCACGGCGACGCCGGGGATGCCGTTGTCCTCGGTCACCTCGGCGACGAACTTGGTCAGATGCTCCCAGTGCGCTTCATGGCTGGCGCTCATCTCATGCCCTCCCATGCATTTCACAGCGTCGCGGTATCTCGTGCGCAGAAGGTAGCACACTGCAGTGCGTCGACAAAACTCCTGACAGGCACGGGCCGCCCGACGCCGCGCAAAGAACGGCCGGCGACAT
>CAZSJP010000671.1:0-2818 GCA_964606675.1 uncultured bacterium | reverse complement strand
GCCCTACTCTACCCGCGGGAGGACGCGGAGGGCCGACCGCAGCCACCCTATCGAGCCATCGGGCCTACGGAGCATTTCGATCTTGCCCTTGACCTTGGATGGCCCATCCATCACGAGCAACCGGTCCTTCTGGCCTAGCGCAAGGGATGTCGGCGGCTGCGCAGGCGGCAGGGGAGAATCCCTCGTCGGGAACCTGATCATCGGTGTCTCTTGGCCCACAAGCTTCCCACCCAGTGTGCCCAGTTCCATCTCCCAAGATGGGCTACGGTAGCGACCGACATAGGGAGCCAGATCCTCCTCGGATGCTCCGATGGGCGCCGGGTCGGCGATCTCCAACTCTACGTACTGCTTCAGCGCCCAGCGACTCGCCTCGTCAAGCACGGAGCCGCCTAGGTTGGCGTTGGTGACGATGGCGATGGCGAAGTCGTGCTCGGGGATGAACGTGAGCGCGGAGACTTGCCCCATAGTGCCACCGTAGTGCGAGATCACGCGCGCCCCATGCGTATCGTCTATCCACCAGGTCAGTCCCCATGTTTCACCTTCCCACACGGTGACCTGCGGCGACTGCATCTTCGCCATCGATTCCGGCGAGAGCAGCTTGGTACCGTCATCCGTCGTGCCATCCCCCAGATGGAAACGAGCATACTGCAACAGATCATGCACGTCGCAGACGACCCCACCGGCAGGATGGGCCGAACGAGGCAAAGGCCAGGGACGGGCAACCCCGGCGCCATCTTCGGTTACAGTATGCCCAACTGCGAATCGGTGGGTCATGACGTCGCCGGGGTCCAGGTACGAGTTCGTCAGGCCAAGCGGCTCAAGAACCAGATCCTCCAGCGCCGCCTGGTAGCTCTTGCCGGTCACCGCCTCCATAACGTAGCCGGCAAGGCTGAAACCGGCGTTGTTGTAGGAGAAGACAGCCCCAACCGGCGCAAGCTGTTCCAGATCGGTCATGTTGGCCACGTACCTGGCCAAAGCATCATCGCCCGCACCTGTGTCATCGAAGAAGTCCCCCTCCCAGCCTGCCGTGTGGGTGAGGAGATGGCGAATGGTGGCCTGGGAAGAGGCTGTTCCATCGGCCACCTTGAAGTCCGGCACGTAGGTCCGCACGGTCGCGTCCAGGTCGAGCTTGCCCATTTCGACGAGCCGCATGATGGCCGTGCCGGTAAACGTCTTGGTGATCGAACCGATCTGGAAGAGCGTTTCGTTCGTGACTGGCAGAGGACTCTCCACACTGGTAACGCCGAAACCGGCGGCGGCGATTTCGCCCTTGTGCAGGATGCCCACGGCAACGCCGGGGACGCCCTTCTCTTCGATCATCTTGGCGATGAACTCGCTCAGACCCTCCCACTGTGCTTCATGGCTGCCGCTCATCTCATGCCCTCCCATGCATTTCACGGCGTCGCAGTATCTCGTGCGCATAAGGTAGCATATTGCATGCCGTGGACAAGACCCCTGACAGATGCCGAGCGAGGAGCCACCGGCGACAAGGCCGTCTGCCCTACTCTACCCGCGGCAGTATGCGAAGGCCTGACCGAAGCCACCCGACCGAGCCATCCGGCTTCCGCACCATCTCGATCTTACCCCTGATCTTGAGTTGCTCATCCAGCACAAGAAGACGGTCTCTCCCGTACACTGCAAGTGACATGCGCGGTTGCGCGGGCAGTGGGGGCCAACCGTCCGGGAAGCGGTGCTTGTCCGTCGCCTGGCACACTAGCTTCCCACCCAGCATACCGAGTTCGATCTCCTCGGACGGGCTGCTGTATCGGCCTACATAGGGGATCAGCTCGTCCTCGGGCGCCTCGATGGGCGTGGGGCCGGTGGCTTCCAGTCCTAAGTATTCCTTCAACGCCCTGCCGCCCACTCCGCCGGTCACAGCACCACCTCGGTCGGCGTTGGTGAGAATGGCCATGGCGAAGCCGCGCTCAGGGACCAACGTGAGCTCGGAGACCTGCCCTATCCAGCCCCCGGCGTGCGAGACCTTGCGCGCCCCGTACGAATCGTCCACTCCCCAGGCCAGCCCCCACGCCTCACCTCCCCGAATTGCGGCCTGCGGCGAATGCATCTCGGCCATCGACTCGGACGAAAGCAGCCTGGTTCCGTCATCCGTGGTGCCGTCACCCAAGTGGAAACGCGCATGGCGCAACAGGTCCTTCACGTGGCACGTGAGCCCACCGGCGGGATGGAGAGAGCGAGGTACTGGCCAGGGACCGATGACCTGAGCCCCTTCTTCGGATACGCTATGCCCGACCGCAAATCGGTGGATCATGACGTCGCCGGCGTCGAAGTGGCAGTTCTCCAGGCCAAGCGGATCGAGGACCAGGTCTCTCAGCGCCGCCTGAAAGCTCTTGCCGGTCACTGCCTCAATGACGTAGCCGGCAAGGGCGAAACCGGCATTGTTGTAGGAGAACACCGTGCCCACGGGCGTCAGTTGTGGCAAGTCGGCCATCTTGGCGACGTACCGGGTCAGGGCATCGTCGCCCGCACCAGTGTCATCGTAGAGTTCGCCATCCCAGCCTGCCGTATGGCTAAGGAGATGGCGGATGGTGGCCCGAGCCGTGGCCGCTTCATCGGCAACCTTGAAATCCGGCACATACGTCCGTACCGTCGCGTCCAGCTCCAGCTTGCCCATTTCGACGAGCCGCATGATGGCGGTGCCGGTGAGTGTCTTGCCGACCGAGCCGATCTGGAAGAGCGTCTCGTCCGTGACGGGTAGCGGATGATCCACGTTGGTCACGCCGAAACCGGCTGTAACCGTCTCACCCTCATGCAGGATGCCCACGGCAACGCCGGGGACGCCGTTGTCGTCCATCACGTT
>CAZSJP010000670.1:0-3074 GCA_964606675.1 uncultured bacterium | reverse complement strand
CGTGGGGGCCTTCCAAGAACCCCTGCGGCGATACGATCATGACGGTATCGTTGTCAGGGAACACGAACTCGCGCGTCACGTACTTTCCCTCGGTTGGCACCTCGGCGTAGAGATTGGGCGTGTCGTACGGGTTCCGAAGCTCCATACGTTCTTCGGCGCGAGCGTCGGCGAGGTTCGATGGGTAGTCCCGCGTTCCGTCGCTGTTGGTGTCCGACCAGGCGAACGCGAGCTGCAACCACTTGCCGAAACCATACACAACCGGCATCTTGTAGTCGCTGTCGAAGTCGCTCACGTCGACCCGGGGCAGATCCCGCTGCAGGTCCCAGTTAGTGGTCGTTCGCCCGAAGGATGCGGACACGAACGTTCTCGCGCCGAACGCATAGGTCAACGTCGCGCCCCAGCTCGTGAAGTCGCTCTCACTTGGGTTGTTGTATGACAGGTGGAGCTTGTTGTTGCCTTCGCCGTTGCCCCAGATGCTCCCGATGAGGTCGCCGGTTGAGCGCAATATGCCGGGGTCGTTCCCGAGGACGTTGGCTCCGCTCCCGGCCAGTTCCGGATTCGATCTCGACGAACCGGCCGCGCCGCCACCTGTACCCTCGCTGGCGCCACGAGCGTAAGAGAGCTTCAGCTTGAGGTTGTCGATCGGCGTAAAGGTGAACTTGCCCTCGACGATTCGGTCCTGGTAGTAGGGCACGAGCGCCGGCACGGCTGTCATCACCTTCGCGTGCGAGTACCCGATCACTACTCCGCCGAGTTTTGACGGGAGCGCCCAGCCGCCTGCCAGGTCGAGGTTCCAGTCCGGCTTGTGACCATACTGCCAGACCTGCTCGTTCATGTTCGCTTCCCACTCCCAAGCCGCCCGCACCTCCTCGTCCTCCCAGTCCTTCTTGCCGTACGAGCCGAGGCGACGAGCGGTGTTGCGTGCGCTACTCGCCCTGTCGGTCCATCCGGGGAATATCTCGTATCGATTGGGGCTCCGAGCCATCGCCGACTGCATGGCGGTGTCGGTACGCGTCTCCTCGTACAAGTTCGGCCACAGGACCGGCCCGACGAGCGCGGAATCGGCCAACGGAGACTGGCTGCTCATCACGGCGTAGTCGTACTGGTCTTGGTCGTACGCCCCCGGGCCGAAGTGCTTACTCTGTGTCGGCGCGATCGAGAAGACGCCGGACACCCACGGCATACCGGACCCGCGCTCCGTTCCGTCCTTGGTGACCACGTTGACCATGCCGGCGCGAACGTTTCCGTATTCGGCGTTGAAGCCGCCCGTCAGCACGGTGACCTCGCTGACAAGGACCTGATTCATCTGCATGTGCCCCTTGCTCGTGATCCCGTCGGTGCGATCGAGCCCGTCAACCTGGAACCGCACCTCCGACTGCCCGCCGCCGCGGATCGATAGTTCGGCTCCTCGGGAGACCGATACGCCCGGCTCGTAGCTCAGGTAGTCAAGCATCTGGCTGACGGGCGCCTCGGCGACTCGCTCGGCGTCGAGGACGATCTGCGAGGAGGTCACGTCCGTCTCGATCGGAGGGCGTTTGGCGACGACCACAACCGCGCTCATCTCGATCGCTTCCTCGGCCAACTCGAAATCGAGCATGGTCGTGCGGTCGGCGTTGGCGCGCACCTGAACGGCCGTCACGTCCGAGTAGCCGATCAGGCTCGCCGTCACAGTGTGAGTACCCGGCTGGACTTGGAGGATCACATAGCGCCCGTCGGCGTCCGTCGTGGCGCCAAGGCGACTGTTTTCGAGGAGCACCGCCGCACCGGGAAGCCCCATGCCGCCCTCATCGGAGACCGTTCCGGATATCTTCCCGGTAATCCCGGCACGCGACAGCCCCGCGGTGCAGAGGACGGCGATTCCGACCAAGAGGAAACGGGCTGACGGGTGACGTTTGGCAAGCAGCGACATGACGGTACCCCTTCCGGCGATGCGGCTCCGATCCGTGTCGACTCGCGATGATGCTCAAATCATCATACAGTACCCGCGCGGGGCGCAACCGTCAACGCGGCCGAGTGCCTTGTTTCGATCGACTCGACTGATCGGGTGCGTTAGTACCGCGCCCCCCGGCCCTCAGTCGACGTCTCCCACCACGCGGTATCGGGCTCCACGTGCCAGATGACCGCTCCCATCCGGTCGGTGCGCAGCACTTCGACGTCGCGACGCCTCAGGCGCTCCATCACCGCAGGCGCCGGATGCCCGTACCGGTTGTCGGCGCCGACGCTCACGACACCCCATCTGGCGGCGGCCGCGTCGAGGAATCGCCCCGAGCTTCCTCCTGCGGAGCCGTGGTGAGGCACTTTGACAACGTCGGACCGCAACTGGCCCCCACCGTCGTTTCGCGTCAGCCACGATTCCGCGACCTGCCCGACGTCGCCGGTCAGGAGCGCCGTCCGCCCGTACAGATCGATAGAGACCACGACCGATCGGTCGTTGCCGGGCCAGAGATGGAGCAGTGGGGTGCGCCGCGGCGGAGCCAGGATGCGCGCCGAAAACGGCAACCCCGCGATGGAATCGCCTGCCGCCACGCTCCGGACCGTGACGCCGCGCTCTTGGGCCACGTCCATCAGCCGGCGAAACGACCATGCTGTGTCTGCAACGCCGTTATGCCACAGCTCTCCGACTTCGATATGCTCAAGCACCGAAGCCAGGCCGCCGACGTGGTCGTTGTCCGGATGGGTAGAGATCGCCACGTCGATGCGCCGAATGCCCTCGGACCTGCAGTAAGGGACGATCACCCAGTCTCCCGCGTCGTACCACGCTGCCGACGGGCCGCCATCGACGAGAATGGTCGCGCCGTTCGGGTATCGGATGAGCGTGGCGTCGCCCTGGCCGACGTCGAGGAACGCCATTTCGGCCCCGGTGAGTCTGTGCGCCCAGTTCGACCAAGCCCACAGATTGCCCAACAGTAGCACTGCCGCGACCAACGCCGCGACCTTCCCTTTCGCTCGGAGCACGTACCACGCGCCTACGAGCGCTAGCCCGTAGGCGGCAATCTCCGGCCAGCCGGGAGGCCTGACCCAGACCGACGCCATCGGCAACGTGGTCAAGAGAACACTCCCCCACGTCGACTGCG
>CAZSJP010000669.1:0-3077 GCA_964606675.1 uncultured bacterium | reverse complement strand
CCGATGCGTGCGTAGCCATTGCCGACCAGGCATGGTTCGCCTCGACGGCCCGACTCCTGCAACGACTTGGCGCCCCACGACCGCATCTTCCCGCCTTCTAGATGCTGCCAGATATACGGGTGTAGCATCCAGTGCTGCAGGTAGCGATACGCGGTGCGCACCGGGCTGTCGAACCAGGTCGGCACGAATATGCCCAGCGCCGCGCTTCGGTCGGAGTACGCGTAGAGGAAACCGAATATCTCCGGCTCGGGGTAGCCGATCGTGTGCAATACAGTTCCCGGTTCGAGCGTGCACCCTTCGGGGAGATCGACCACCATCTTCATGCCGATGGCCCAGTCGCGCTGGTGATGGCCCTCCGGAAGCCCGAAGTGCTCGTCGAGCTGTTGCCCAACCGGACCGTAGGGGCCGTCTCCAACCACCGTCAGCGGGGCACGAATGTCCATCCCGGGCATGAAGCCGACGTCGGGATTCCCATCGGCGTCGGTACCCTGATCGACCAGCCTGACTCCGGCTGCCGCGTCGTCTTCGATCAGTGGCCCGGCCACGGGCATCCCCGGCCAGATCTGAACCTGGCCCCCCGCCATCAACTGCGAGCCGACCCACTGGTTGAGCTGCCCGATCGACATCACGAAACCGTCGTGCTTCTGCATGAACGCCGGTATGTAAGGCAGCTCAACGGCACGGTTGCGATATGGCAGCATCCAGCCGAACGCCCGCACCAGCCCATCGACTGCCTTCAGCACGGCGGACCGTCTGCTCGCACCGTGAGGGTCGAGCAGGTACACCAGCTTTTCATCGGTGACCGGATGCGCCATGGGTATCTGCGACGGGTCCAGGTTGGGGAACGACTCGCGCAGTGCGCGCGCTCGGCTCACGACGCCGGAGACGCCGAACCCAATGTCGTCCGCGCGTTCGTAGCAGATCACCTGCGGAGGCATGCCGGGCATGGCGCGGCTCTCCACGGCAGGCATACCGTCTTCGTCGAGCATGGGCATACCATTCTCGTCGACGAATCCGCGTGCCAGCGTCGTGAGGAACCCGCCCATCGCCGGCCCGAAGCCGACGCATGCGATGTCGATATCCAGTGTATCGCGCTCGACATCGGCAGCGCCGAGCGTGTCATTCTCTTGCGTCATCGTCGTTCGGTTCCCGTTCCGGCTCCATGCCACAGTGTCGCGAGGTGGGCGCCTCATGGTCGAGACAGGCCGTCCGACGAAGCAGGCATAGGCCCAACCTCGGCACGCGCCAGCTCGATTCGTGTCCGGCAGTTGGTCCTGAGCACCCTACTTCTAGCGCCGCGCTCAGGACCGCCGTCACCGCTTCAGACTGCGAGCGCTACATGGGATAGTCGAGCGCCTCGGGTATCATTACCCCCGAGATCGCCTCGGCCGCGCGATCTTTCGCAGCCGCCGCTCCCGCCATGCCGGCCAGGACTTTCCGGTTCAGCTCGTGGAACTCGTCGGCGCCGCTTGCGTCGTCGATATTGCCGAAGACCTGCTCTCCGCATACGCGGGATGCCTCGCCCGCGGAGCGCGCCGCCTGCATACACGAAAGATCGGTGTAGAAGTTCATCAGCCCGGGCAGAGCCTCCGCGAGGCTGGGGTTCTCGGCGCCCTTCTCGGCCAGTTCGATAGTGTCGAGAATCAGGTACCTCGGCGCGAGCAGCCAGCAAAGAGCGTCCGCCATGGCGAACGTCACGCCCTGCTTCTGGTCGCGGTAGATCGCCTTACCTCGGGCGTCTTTGGCCTCCATCAAGTACTCCAGCGACCATAGCCAGAGCTCCTTTCCGGCCGCTAGCGCCGCGGCGCCGATCTCGGGCCGCTCGTCGGCGATGCGATGCATTTCGTCGATCCACTGGCGGAACTGCACGAGGAACAGCTCGCCCGTCATCGTGACGGCAAGCTGCCTGCGCTGGACCGACTCAGGCCCTTCGTAGGTCGCTTCCAGTTGCGCATCCGACCACTTCTGGCACAGGAAGCCCGGGCAATCCTCGGTGATGCCGTATCCGCCCATCAGGCCAACGGCCTCGCGCATCATGGTGGCGCCGTGGCCGGTGTTCCAGAGCTTGCCTGCCGGGCAGAGAACGTTCGCGACCGAGTCGGTGATGAGATACTGCACCAACTCGTCCGCCTTCAGCTCTTCGTGGCGAGCCCGGTCGCGCTCGTCCTCGGGCTGGGCGTCGAGCGAGAGGAATTCCAGTGCCGACTTGCCAATCGCCCGGAACGCGCGCATCTGCGCTCTGCCGCCTTCGACGCCTCGCTTGGCCAGAATCTCGTCCTTGCGGGCCTCCGCCGGGTCGATCTCGTCGAAGACACGGGCCGACGCGAACCCCAGCGACGTAGCCGCCTCGCCAGTCGCCCACACGGTTGCGAGCCGCTGGAGCGGGTCCTCTTTCATCTGCAATCCGAGTTCGAACCTCGGCGACCCCTCGGCGCCGGTATCGCCACCGCGGAACCTGGTCCGCTGATACCTGATCACCGGCTCGATCGCCGAAAGCAGCTTCGCGGAGGTCATGATCCCGACGGTTACGCGGGTCCGGCGGAAGACCGCGTCGATGACCTGCCCGTGGCTGTAGTTGGGGACGATCACCCCGTCGACGATCGTGTAACCGCCGACGATCCGGCTTGCAGGCACTTTGAGGCTCAAGACAGGGTCGTGCGTCGACGAAAGCTGGTGCACGAGCTTCAGCGTCGGCGCGCCTCTGTCGTAGAGGCCGGGGTCGGTCTCTTCGACGACGATCATGCAACTGGTCTTGATGCGCTCGTCGCCCGTATCGACCGCGGCGACCACCCAGTCGGCGAAACCCATGTTCGTGATGAACCGCCCGCGCTTGTCCACCTGGAGGATCGGTTCCTCACCGTCGTTCCACTCGGCGACCGAGACTTTGCCCCCGAGAACGCCGGTGTCGACACCGACGTACGGCAGCGGCTCTGTCAGGGCGAACGCGCCACGGGATATCTCCCGGTCGTCGCCGGGCGCAGGTGGCACGCTTCTGCCCATGTACTCGGCGCGTTGCTCGGGCGTTCCTCGCTCATGTATCGGCGAGAGCGCCAGGTTGCCCGCGAGGCTCCCGGTGG
>CAZSJP010000668.1:0-3096 GCA_964606675.1 uncultured bacterium | reverse complement strand
GTCCTTCGGACTTCCGGCCGCCGCTTGCCCCATTTGGGCCTCTATCAACAGTCCTTCGCGGTCGGACACCATCACACGCACTACGTCCGGGTGGGAGGACAGCTCCCGCACGATATCCTCAACCATCTGCCGCCCCCGATCTCTTCATCACCGCCTTGGCTCTTGCAAGTGCTTCCGTCGCGGCGGTCGGGGTGGCTACGAGGGCAGTGGCGAATGCTGCATCGGTCACACCGTCGCCGGCCAGCACCCAGCCTCCATCGTCCGCGGCGAGGTAAACGGATCGGATCATCCCGATGTCCAATCGCTTGTCCATCGTCGCGATGTCTTCGCAGATCTGGTTCGCGCGATGGCCCAGCGTATCGGCCGACATGCGAGATCCCTTGACGGCCATCGAGGTTATCTGCCCCTCGTCAGTCAGGCAACTCGCAACGAGGTGCGGCGCGCCGTGCAGGTATCTCGTTCCATTTGCCACTGTCGGGTCGGCCCACGAGAGCGCGGAAATCCACTCATCCTCGACACCGCCGCACATCAACTCGCCCATCGTCCCTTTCCGGACTTCTGCACGGTCTTGCGTAGCGATGTTCTCCAGCACGGTAACGTGGTTGCCGATACGGCGATCGACCGACGTGAGCGCATCCATGCCTTCGGCGCGCACGTCGTTCCCGGCCACGACGTCAGCCACTGCCCGTCCTGCCAGCACCCACGGCTGATCGGGCGCTTCATCCGCCCATGAATCCACCAAGCTCGCAAACGATCCCCAATCCTGGGACTCCGCGGCCGCTCTCAGAGCGTCAAGTTTCTCCTGCTCCGGCTCACTCATCATTGGGCCCTTTCGGGAATCCTGGTTACGGGGGACCAGTCGATCTCATTCGGATAGTCCGCCTTCAACCGATCTTTGGCCCGACGGCCGTCACCTGAAGTCGCGTATCGTCCTACACCGACCCTGTACCATATCGTCCCGTCGTTGGACCGTTCCCAATCCCAGATCAGAACCTCGAAACCTCGGCGCTCCCATTTCGCTCGTCCCTCCTCGGCAGCCGCCATGTTTCCGTAGGACTCCACGTGAACCGTGTAGCGGCCGGTGGGGCTGGTTACGATCTGGGGCATCGGCTCGGCGGCCGCGGGAGGAGGAGAGCTCCGCGCAGGGGCAGCCGGCCTGGTTGCGGCGGCTGGCGCCTCAGCCTGCGCCGGAGTCGGGGTCGGAGTCGGCGCAGGAGCAGACTCTGTCGGCGCCGGCTCCTCGGGCCGCGCGCCGCCCTCAGCGGCTGCGGTCGAGTCTTTGACCGCCTGAAGCCTCGCCTGAAGCGCCTCGTACTCCAAGGCCAACGGGTCCACTTCGGGCTCCGAAGGCGGCGCAAACACTACCCAAGCACCGAACGCGATCACGGCACCAAGGATGCCGAGCGCGATGTAGCGACGCCGACGCTGTTGGCCCTTGATCTCCGCGATCAGATCGTCGACGTCCTCGTCGCCGTCCGCCAGCGGCACTGGTGCCACAGGTGCCACGGATGGCTCTGGTTCCGGTGCCGCTTCACCGTCGGCTGGCTCCGCTGCAACGTCTTCGGCCGGAGGCTCCGGCAGCACTACCTGTTCGAGGGGTTCCGGCTCTTTGGCATCGAGCACGGCAGACGAGATGATGTCGTCCAGAGACGGCCCATCGTGCGCTTCCTCGCCTTGCGGCGGCGCGGCACCGACATCGTCGGTTAGCAGATCGACGATGTCGGGCACAAGATCGTCTGCGGGCGCGGCCCCTGAGGACGGCTCGGCGACCACTATGCCGTCATCCAGATCGGGCATCTCCAATCCCACGGAATCGTCTGCTTCGTCCCCGACAGTCGTCACCGGAATGCCTGCGGGCGCCGGCTCGTCCGGAGACTCGGCTTCCTCGGCAATCGGGGCCTGAACGACGACCTGCTCCGCGGCCGGCGCCGGCGGCTCCTCGCCACCCACCGCCCGAGAGAGCTTCTCAAGATATCGGTCTACGAGCAATCGCTTGAGACCGGCGACTACATCCGGCGAGAGTTCCGCTGCCGGCTCCGACGGTACCGTGGGTGCTGCGGCCACTGCGGCTGCCTCCGCAACCGGGGCCTCCGCTTGCTCTGCCGGCTGCACCACCTCAGGCTGCTCGATCTCCGGCTCGGGCGTCTCAGGCTCCGGTACAATCCCGGCCAGAGCGTCCTTCAGCGTACCCTCATCGAAAAGCCCGTCGCTCTCGCTCTCGTCTGCCGCAGGTGCTGCCTCGGGTTCGGCATCGGCGGCTTCCACCGGTGGTGGCTCGGCGTCCGCCGCAGGATCGGGCGTCCCGAGAACGTCGAAGATGCTTCCTTCAGACGCCGTTTCGGTTTCCGAATCGGGCTCGCCCTTCAGTTCGTCCGAGGGTGCTTCGGGCTTGTCAGGTGCGATCGCAGCGAACGCGTCTCCGAGCGTCGCCTCGTCGAACAGTCCTCCGCCGCCCCCTTCCTTCGCGGCGGGCGGATCCGGCTGTTCCTCGGGCACGGGAGGCTCGGCAGGTGGCGCCGCAGGCGGCGCTGGGTCGGCCGGAGGCTCAAGCGAAGCAAGGGTGTCGAGCATGCTCTCTTCCGTCGCGGGCTCGGCCTCCGCCTCGGCAGACGGCGCCTCCGGTTCGGGAGCGGCGGCCTCGGCGGGCGGCGCGGACTCCGCTGGTGGCTCAAGCGAAGCCAGGGCATCGAACAGATTCTCTTCGACCGCTTCGGCCGGCTCAGGCTCAGGTGCACTGTCGGGTTCGGCAGACGGTTCGGCGCCGGCAGCCGGCGCTTCCGGCGCCTTGGGCTGATCAGGCGCAATCGCGGCGAACGCATCGTCCAGCGATGCATCGTCGAGCGTCCCGACGCTGTCCTCCTCCGCGGCTGGTGGTTCCGACGGCGTGGGCGGCGCCACGGGCTCGAGAGCAGGAGCAGCCGCCTCCACCGGAGGTGCTTCTGGCGGGGGATCCGGTACCTTGAGGTCCGCAAGAGCGCTGTCCGCCTCGGCCACCTCTGGTTCGGCTTCGCGATCAGGTTCCATCGACGAGAGTGCGTCGAACAGATTGACGCTCTCTTCCTCTTCCGGCGTATCCGTGGGCGCCTCGTCCCCGAC
>CAZSJP010000667.1:0-3098 GCA_964606675.1 uncultured bacterium | reverse complement strand
GCACTGGCACCCCGACCCTGCATTCTACTACAAGCTCGGTGGCGGGCCGCTGTTCGACATGGGCCCCTACTACCTCACCGCGATGGTATCGCTGATCGGCCCCGTGGCTAACGTCAGCGCGTCGACGCGCATCACGTTCCCGGAGCGCACCGTGCGCAGCCAGCCGAAGGCCGGCGAGACCATCGTTGTCGAGACGCCCACCCACATATCGAGCAATCTGGAGTTCGCCAACGGAGCCATCGGCACCGTCGTGATGAGCTTCGACGTCTGGGGCGCCAACATGCCCTTCATCGAAATCCACGGCACCACCGGCTCGATGCGCGTGCCGGACCCCAACGGCTTCGGCGGCCCGGTATTCGTGAAGCGCGGCTACGCCAAAGAGTGGAGCGAGGTGCCCATCTCGCACGGCTACGGCGATCAGAACCGCAGCATCGGCGTGGCGGACATGGCCGTGGCGCTCCGAACGGGCAGGTCTCACCGAGCCAACGGCGAGCTGGCGGCACACGTGCTCGACGTGATGCATTCGATGCTCAACTCGTCCGACGAGCGGAAGCACGTCAGCCTGGACTCGACCTGCGAACGACCCGACGCGATGCCCATGGACGTAGTCGACGGCACCGTCTAGCTGTGATGTGTCATGACGTTGTCCTCACCACGTGCACCGGCGAACGTACGGCATGCAGTCGTAGAACGCACCCCACACAACAGCCTGGGGACGCACACTGCCGGAACTCTTGGCGCTGTCGTCTCAACCGCGTGTCCATCATCAACTTCCTCAGCTTGGGTGGTGACAACGTCATGACATTCCACATCTAGCGCAACAAGAGCATCTTCCGCACCAGTGATCCCTTGGCGCTCGTCAAGCGGTACAGGTACACGCCGCTTGATACCTCGCGCCCCGTCGCATCGCGACCATCCCACACCACCGAATGGTATCCGGTGGGAATCGGACCGTCGACGACCGTCCGTACCTGCTGACCGGCCATGTTCCATACAACGATCGAGATGGGACCATCGTGGGCGACCGCGTAGCGGATGGTCGTCGCAGGGTTGAACGGATTCGGGAAGTTGTCTCGCAGCTCCGTGCGGAGCGGCTGCGACGCGTCCGCGATGGAAGTAGGCGAAGCCGCAACGTGCAGCCGAACCGAGTCGAGGACGGCGGTCGAGCCGTCCGAGACGCCGAACACTGCCAGCGCTTCGCCTCTCTGTTGCGGCGCGGGAGTCCAAGCAAACGTCCGCGACTCGCCATCGAATGCCGCGCCGGACGGCAGCAGCGGCGCCGAATAGCTGAGTGCGTCGCCGTTGGGGTCGGCCGCCGCTACCACGAATGTCAGCGCCTCGCCCACGGTAGCGGCCAAGGCCGGCCGCGCGAGCCACACCGGTGGGGACTCGATCCGATGATCGAACGGAATGGCCCCTATATCTGCCCGGGTGGTGTCAGGATCGAGTGCGGACGTCGGATCGCCCGCGTCAATGGCCGGCGAACCGTACATCAGGTGGTAGTCGCCTTGTTCCGAATCGACGAACAAGGGATCGGCAGAGACATTGCTGTCGGCCTCCGCTCCGTAGCCGCCCTCGATGTCGCAGAACGTGGCGACGATGGCGCCTGGCCTCACCGGGTGGTTGGCCATCTCGATTGGCGAGTTGCCCCACAGGATGGTATTGTGGAGGGCAAGCGTTGCGCCGGTGAATGCGAATGCGCCGCCCGCTTTCATCGACGCGTCGATCGAGGGCGCGGTTAGGGATGAGAACGGGCCACTGCCCTCTGCCAACGCATCATTCCCCGTGATGGTGCAGTTGGTGAGAGCCACCTCCGCCGTGTCACGCGCGTAGACAGCTCCGCCGATGGCGGCTGAGTTGCCGTCGATGACGGACCGAGTCACGGTCACGGCCGCGTTGTCGGCGTGTATCCCGCCTCCGTAGTAGTTGGCGGCGTTGTCGCGAATGATGCAGTCTTCGATCGTAACGGCGGACATATAGCGCGCGAACAACCCGCCCCCGGCGTCGAACGCACTATTCCCACTCAGAACCGAGTTGCGGAGTTCGACCCGGGTGTCGATGCCGGCGACGTTGATCGCGCCGCCCTGACAGTCGTGGATCCAGTACCCATTCGCATCGCCGTCGCTGATGCGCGCGTAGTGAAGCGTGCTTGAGTCGCCGGCGCCGAACCGGAGGCCGCGCCACTGCTCTGCCGCGCCCTCGATGAACCGGATGCTATCGGTCTCGGTGCCGATAGCTGCAAGCCTGCCCCGCACGACGAACTGGACGTCGGCGTCGAACACCACGTCTACGCCGGGATCGATCGTCAGCGTATTGCCGAGGGGGAGCAGCACTCTACCCACTATCCGATACGGACTCGCCCCAGCATGCCACGTGATTGTCGGGATCGTGCCGATGATCGGCCCCTTCGACTGATCGAAGAAGAACGCGCCCATTTCCGCCCGCGTGCCATCGGGGTCGTTGAGCGAAGCCGGATCGCCGGCGTCGATGCAGGGCGATCCGGGCAGCAGACTGTAGTCGCCCGCCGCCGTGTCCGCGAACATAGGATCGGTGTTGATGTTACCAGTGCCGGCCCAAACGGTGTCGCCCTGGATGTCGGAGTAGGTGGCGCTGATTGTACCCTGATCGCTCGGCTCGTTGAGGAACGCGCCCGGCCCGTTGCCCCAGAAGATGTCGTGCAGCAGAGTCGCCACGGCCCCGCCGCTCACATACACCGCGTCGCCGCCCACAGCCGTGGAGTTCGCCGCAACGGTACAGTTCCTGACAAGCGCTGTCGATCCCTGGCAAAGGTAGATCCCTCCGCCGACGCCGGTGGAATGGACCGTTGAGTTGCGGGCGACGACGCAGCCAGTCATGGTGACCGCGGACGCCCCGCGCAGGTACACTCCCGGGCCGTTCTTGTCCGTGACGTTGTCCAGGATCCTGCAACCAACCATCGTCGCAGACGCGCCTTCGCAGAGATACAGCCCGCCTCCCTTGAAATTGGACTCGTTGCGGCTCACTACTACGTGGGCCAGCCCAAGACGCGACGCCTGAACGTAGACACTTTTACCAGCAGCATCAAGAATCATAGCAATATAACCTTGACTATCTTGTAA
>CAZSJP010000666.1:0-3108 GCA_964606675.1 uncultured bacterium | reverse complement strand
GGTGGGTCTCCGATGGACGGGCCGAGGCTGGTCCTGACACCGTTGTCGTGACCGTCAAGGAAGCGTCCAGTCCGATCAGTGAGATAACCATCACTACCCCTGCAGGGACTACCCATGAGATGGTGTTGGTGCCTGATGGCCCTTTCCTGATGGGCGTCACAGCCGAGGAGGATGAGTGGCTGGTAGAGGTCTCAGGTCACCCGGCTCCTGTTGATGAGAAGCCACCCCATGTAGTCGAGCTCAGTGGCTACTACATCGACAGATACGAGACGACTGTGGGGCAGTGGAATGCCTTCGCGGCGGCGACCCAGCGACCAACTCGTCCAGGTGACACAGACGTACCCGTTGACGGGATCGGGTGGTTCGGAGCCAGGGACTACTGCTGGTGGGCAGGGCTACGCCTACCGACTGAAGCCGAGTGGGAGAAGGCCGCACGGGGGACGGACGGCAGGATATACCCATGGGGTAGCCAGATTGAGGCCGGACGCCACGTTGCGACCGTCGAATGCCTTCAGGGAGATTGTTGGGTAGACGCCGCCGTACCAGTGGGCAGCCTACCGGCGAACGTCTCTCCGTACGGCGCGTACGACATGGCCGGTAATGTCTGGGAGTGGGTGATTGACTGGTACGCATCCGATTACTATGGCCGCAGTCCGGCGTCAGATCCGGTTGGACCCGCTACGGGTGAGCACAGAGTCCATCGCGGGGGCTCGTGGGGCGAGGCCCTGTACCGGCTGCGGGCCGCAGATAGAGATCTATACGCTCCCCATCGCACCGATGGCCATGTTGGCTTCCGCTGTGCCAGATCGGTGGACCCGTCAAAGGAGCCTGAGTTTCCGAATCGGGTGCCCGTATCTGATGCCGGACCAGATCAGGTGGCCACTACGAGTGACGTGGTTGTCCTCGATGGTAGTGGCAGCAGTGATGCGGATGGCGATGCAGTAACCTATTCGTGGACCCAGATCGCTGGTCCCGCAGCCGATTTCGACGACATCAGTTCTCCCAATCCATCCTTCTTGCCGCATTCGTCCGGTACCTATCGCTTCTCTCTCACCGTAGGGGACTGGCGAGACGAGTGCGCGGCTGACGAAGTCGTTGTCCTCGTGAGCGGACCCACGACACAGAGCCAGACCCTCTCTGTCGATCTGCCTGACGGTGCCACGATGGACTTCGTGTGGGTCGAGTCGGGGACGTTTCTGATGGGCTCTCCGGAGACTGAGGACGGGCGAGATACCGACGAAGGGCCGCAGCACGAGGTGACCATCAGCCAGGGATTCTGGTTGAGTAAGTACGAGATGACCCAGGGGCAGTGGGAGTCGGTGATGGGAACCTCGCCGTGGCTGGGACAAGGTCGAGTGATCCCTGACCCGAGCCATCCCGCAGTCCTCATTTCGTGGGAGGACGTTCAGGAGTTCTGTCACCAACTGAACGTTGCCGCTGGGGACTCGCTGTTCCGGCTCCCGACCGAAGGGGAGTGGGAGTACGCGTGCAGGGCAGGAACGACGACGCCATGGTCGTTTGGGGACAATCTGAATCAGTTGGGCGACCACGCATGGTATCAGGCGAATGCCTGGAATGTCGGGGAGGACTATGGGCACCAGGTGGGGACGAAGTTGCCCAATCCATGGGGTCTGCATGATATGCATGGTAATGTACATGAGTGGACGCACGACTGGTATGGCGCGTATCGCAGCGATCCACAAGTGGACCCCACAGGGCCGGAATCTGGATCTGGGCGAGTGATTCGCAGTGCTGACTTTGGCAATCCGGCCCCCCGGTATGTGCGGTCGGCGGAACGTAACGGGCTCAGCCAAGGAATGCGCTACCCTCACATCGGGGCACGTGTCCTGAGGACTGCTGAGCCGGTGCCGCTCAATCGGCCACCAACTGCCGACGCTGGGCCTGATCGGGATGTCTCCCTAGGGGCGAACGTCAGGCTGGATGGCAGCGGCAGCAGCGATCCAGACGGAGATGCCTTGACCTATGCATGGACGGAGGACGCGGGCAATCCCGCCACGGGGGTGCTGTCGGATGCCAGCACGGAATCTCCGGGCCTCACGCCGATCGTCTCTGGGACATACCGGTTCTCGCTCGTTGTGAACGACGGGCAGGTCGATGGTCAGTCCGATGTGGTCACCATCACAGTGGGGGGCCCGGCTGGCCAGACGCTCACTGTGGATCTCCCTGGCGGCGAGACCATGGATTTCGTGTGGATCGAGCCGGGGATGTTCATCATGGGTACGACCGAGGAGCAGGAGCAGTTGCTTCGGACCAAGGGGCTGTGGGACGGCTGGTTCGGGAACGAGCAACCCGATCACCAGGTAACGATCAGTCGGGGGTTCTGGTTGGGGACGGGTGAGATCACGCAGGGGCAGTGGCAGGCGACGATGGGTACGTCGCCGTGGTCAGGGCAGAGCCTCGTGCAGGCCGACCCCGCGCACCCAGCGGTGTACATCTCTTGGGATGATGTGCAGGATCTGATCGGCCAGCTCAACGCACAGGAGGGCGCGGCCGTGTACCGCCTGCCGACTGAGGCGGAATCGGAATTTGCGTGCCGTGCGAGCACCTCGACGTTGTGGTCCTTCGGTGACGACGAGGGCCAGCTTGGGGAGTATGCCTGGTACTACGACAATGCCTGGAATGCAGGGTTGCTGTATGCACAACCGGTAGGTACGAAGCTGGCGAATCCCTGGGGCTTGTTTGACACGCACGGGAACGTGTGGGAGTGGGTGCAGGACTGGTACGGCCCATATTCGGGCGAGGCGCAGGTGGACCCATTGGGCCCGTCTTCGGGCTCCGACCGCGTATTCCGGGGTGGCCGCTTCAACAGCAACGCTCAGCTCACACGATCCGCGTTCCGCAACTACGGCACGCAGGACCGTCGCGGCAGCCTCATCGGCGCTCGCTTGTTGAGGATGGCTGAGCCTCTGCCACTGAACCAGGCTCCACGTGCAGACGCAGGCCCAGAGCAGGCAGTCGAGGTCGGCGATTCCGTCCTGCTGGATGGCACCGGCAGCAGCGATGCAGATGGGGATGAGTTGACGTATGCGTGGAATGTATAGGGATTTCAAACCCCCGAGGCAACGCGGAGTCGAGGCGGGAGTGGTT
>CAZSJP010000665.1:0-3109 GCA_964606675.1 uncultured bacterium | reverse complement strand
AACGGCTCAGTCAGGCCGCTCAGTGCTCACTGACCGCCCTGGCGGGCGCTGCCGGGATCAAGGTAGTCGTTCAGCGGAACAACCACTCCGGCGGTCAACCGGGATCGGGTACATTCGCAGACACGTCACCAAGCGACGTCACTAGCATCATGTCTCCGTTCGCGAGCGACACGAACGTCTACGCGTGGAACACATGGGACGAGCCCGCGATCTCCGGAACGATCAGCGAGTCGGCTAGACTCGACAGCCTGATCCGGGTAGCCAACCAGAGCATAGGGGGCGACTCGACGTGGACGACGCACGTTGGCTGGTTCCAGCCCACACACACGGATTCCATTCGAAAGATGCTGGACCTGTTGGACAACAACAATGACGGAGTCGGGTGGGGGCGGAGGCCGGTTTTCGGCGCGGAGGTGTACAGATATCGCTATCAGGTCGACTACGACCTACTCGCCGCCTGTTCGACCGCCACTGCGCCCGGCGCCGCTGGGTGCGATGGCGACTCGTGTCGCACTACGCCCGCCGACACGTTGATGTGCTATGGAAAGTGTTGGTCGTACGGGATCAACATGATGAACCACAACGCGTCCATGGTCTACGACATTGTGCGTGAGAGCGGCCGCACATACGGAGACACGCCGAACATGTATCCTTGGTGGGGAATCAGCAGGATCACTGACGAAGTGGGGTTCTGCGCCAAAACACCCCCTAGCGAGGCGGCCGTGCGCGGCGATATCTTCACGTGGCTCGCCTGGGGCGCCAAAGGCGTATTCTACTACACGTGGATGCGTGGTGATCTCTCCTATTGGGACGAACCCGACAGCTCAGACTACTGGCCGGGCGTTCTCGACGGGAACGGCTCGTTCAACTCGGTGAAAGATTGGATGACGGCGATCAACGCCGAGATCAAGGCAGTCGACGAGTATCTCGGTCCGGCGGTCATCAGCCATCCGGTCGTCGGCACGCCGCACCACTACGGCGACGCCGACACACTGTGGGCCGACACCGCGTCGTGGGCCTCGTCGTTCATAGCCTCGCTAGCGATCTCACCGGACGAGGACTACACGAACGCCATCGCGACGCCCATGGAGGTGAACGAGGGCGGGGCCTACGACGGGCAGTTCGCGCTGGTCGTGAACCAGTGGGAAACCGACGTGTTCAGCAACACGGTCGACGGGCCTCTGGACATCACGCTCGAGATCGACTCGGACTCGCTCGACGGCAGCGGGTCGTATCTGGTGGCGGAACAAAAGCCTTACAGCCGCTATATGATCGCCAACGACTTCGAGCTTGACGACGAGCTGCAGGCCGGCGAGGCGAAGTTCTACAAGCTCACCAAGTGGGACGGCGGCAACCTGACGATCGCCAGCGGGTGCACCGTCACGGCCATCACGCCGATCACCATCGCGAGCGGCACGCTGACATTAGGCACGAACGTCGTCTGGACGAGCATGGACACGCTCACCGTGGCGGCATCGGGCACGCTCGCCGTCGGCGCCGGGGCGACGGTGAAGATGTATGCCGGCAAGAGGCTGGTGGTCAAGGGGATCCTGGACGCGAACGACGCGACGTTCACGAAGGCGCAGTCGGCCAAGTGGTACGGCATGGAGGCCATCGGGTCGAGCGCGGTGGTCACGCTGGACGACTGCGAGGTCAGCTACGCAACCAACGGCGTGGATATCTCGGGCACGTCGAGCCTGAAACCGAAGCTGGAGGTCGACGGCGGCTCGTTCCATCACTGCACCCGCGGGTTCTGGCTCGAGCATTGCGCGAGCGGCTCGTACATCCGCGGCGCCGACATATACACGAACACGAAGGGGATATACTGCTACAACACGAGCTACCCGTATATCGGCGTCACGAGCGGCGGGTTCTCGAACACGATCCGCGACAACTCGCAGTACGGCATCCATCTGCAGAACAGCGCGGTCACGGTGAGGAAGAACTATGTCCGCGACACCGAGGACGGCGACCCGTAGTAGTGCTACACCGGCACGGGCATCTACTGCCAGTCGAGCGGCTCGCCGTATATCCTGGCCAACTACATCTACGGGAGCCGCTCGTACGACGTAAAGTGCTACTACAGCACGCCATACATAGCGGACAACTGGCTCTACGGCGCCGACGACGCCGAGATATACCTGACGTACTACTCGAACGCGAACATGTACGACTCGGAGAACGGGATACACAGCACCACGTACGGTTCGACGCCCGCCGGCACCGCCGACTGGGCGATAGAGACGGGCACGTACATCAACGTCGACGCCATGCACAACTGGTGGGGCACCAGCTCGCCAACGTGGGCCAGCATCTTCAGCGACGCGAGCGACGTCACGGACGATTGGCCGATGTCGAGCGCGCCGTCGTACACCGCTCCGAAGCGTGCGCGCGAGAGGGAGCTGCCACCGGACCGGGTTGCCCTCGGCCGTGGCGACGATGCGGAGCGCTCGGGCAGCTTCGCGACGGCTCTCTCGCGCTACAAGAGCGTCATCGAGTCGTATCCGGACTCGTCTGCGGCGCCTCACGCGATGGACCGTGCGTTTGCAGTCATGACGAAGGCCGACGCGAGCAAGGGCGACGTGGAGGCCTATTTCGGCTCGCTGGCGGCGGACACGGACCTCGGCGCGTCGATGCGGCGCAACGCGAGCGAGCTTGTCCGGCGGACGATGATCTGGTTCGGCGATTACAGGCGGGCCATAGCGGCGTATCGCGCGCTCGCGGACGCCTCCGAAGAGGCGGAGCATGTTCGCGCCGCGTGGCTTGAGGTCGCGTACCTGGCGTCGAATCTGTCCGACGAAGCCCTGCTCGATACGGCTATCGGTCACGTCATGGCCGACGGTACCGACACCGAGCAGGCGCGAATGGCGGCGAGGGACTGGCCCGACATGGTAACGGCTAGCAGATAGAGCGTTCGGTGTGCGTCGACCGCTCGCTACGCTCGCGTTCGTGTACGAATGCTGCGCATTTGCCGCGGCTCCGAATGTCACCAGCCGTGTCTTCCACACACAACGCACCGAAGTTTGCCCGTACCCGCCAGGGCACCAGCGCGGACCCACGCCCGTGGACCGGAGTTCGCGCAGCGAACTCCAAACGTGCCCGCGAGGGC
>CAZSJP010000664.1:902-3111 GCA_964606675.1 uncultured bacterium | reverse complement strand
TTCCGCGCGCACAGCATCATCCGTTGAGTCGGTCATGTCGCCTCCAAGGTTTCGCATCACCATCGCCGCGTGTAGAGAGGAACGATCTCCCTGCGTTCGGAAGCGTGTATTCTTTCCATGGTGACGACGGGTAGCCCCTATCGCGCCGTCAGACGTAATTTCACCAGAGAACCACCGGTGTGCAAGTAGGGGCGTTCCGGTGCGTCGAGCGCGCCGGCGGGACGGAGAGAACGGGACTATGAGCGGAATCGCGGTAGTGATGGCATCCGGCGGGATGGACAGTTGCGTCACGGTCGGGCTGGCGCGCGAACAAGGATGCGTACCTGCGCTTGCCCACGTTACGTACGGACAGCGGACCGAGAAGCGCGAACTGCGAGCGTTTCACGCGATAGCCGACCACTACGGCGTGCCGGCCGTCCGCAGGCTGCTGGTGGACGTGGGCTTTCTGCGCAGCATCGGGGGCTCGGCCCTCACCGACAGCGCGGTACCCGTTCCGGATGGCGAAGACCTGCCCGAGGGCGTCGTGCCGGTGTCATACGTGCCGCAAAGGAACGGGAACCTGCTGTTCATAGGTGCGGCGTGGGCCGATACGATCGGGGCCGGCAGCATATGGGCCGGGATGGTCGAGGAGGACTCCAGCGGCTACCCGGACTGCCGCCGAGAGTTCTGCGACGCGATGGAGCGGGCCATCGGTCTGGGCAACCCGGACGATCACGTCGATCCGAAGATCGTCACCCCACTTATCGGCATGAGCAAGCGTGAGATCGTCGAGGTTGGAGTATCCATCGGCGCGCCGCTGGAACTCACCTGGTCGTGCTACCGCAACGAAGACCTTGCATGCGGGACGTGCGACAGCTGCCGGTTGCGCCTCCGTGGGTTTCGGGAAGCGGGAATGGACGACCCGATACCTTACGAGACTCGGTAGACGCTCGCTCGCTTGCGGGGCCGGGGCGTCGAACACACCGCCCCGGCCCCGATGATAGGCCTCAGGAGGGGCCGTATTCGCCCGAGCCGACCAGCGGCAGCGGCAAGGCCCATATGTTCCGATAGCTCACCAGGTCGCCGTGGTCCTGAAGCAGGAGCGGTCCCGGTTCGCCCACTTCCTCGTCGATTGCCGCACCCGTCACGCCGGGCAACTCGGCGTTGTTCAGAATCAGAATGCCGTTGTGTATGACCGTGACGCGCACCTTCTCAGTCACGTTCCCCGAGTCGTCGACTCGCGCGGCTCGGAAAGCGATGTCGTAGGTCTGCCACTCCATCGCGGCCTTGCACGCGTTGACGAGCGGCGCGTGCTGGTTGTAGATCGCGCCGCAGTCTCCGAGGCCGGGCTTGTCCCAACCGTACGAGTCCAGCACTTGTACCTCGTACCGCCCTTGCAGGAACACGCCGCTGTTGCCCTTCGCCTGACCGGTAGCGTCGGGCATGTCGGGGCTGCGGAACTCGATATGCAGAAAGTGGTCGGTGAACGTCTCATCGCTCATCATGTCTCCGGTGCCCGGCTCGACGACCGCGATGCCGTCCGACACTTTCCAGCCGGCAGGCTTGCCGTCGCGTGTCTTCCAGTTACGGAGGTTCTTGCCTCCGAAGAGCACGACTGCGCCCTCCGGCACGTTACCTTCGGGCAGCGACTGAATTACTTGGGCCATGGTGCTTCCTCCCGCTCCGGTTGGGGCGTGTGGGTTGCCGTTGGAATCCGTTGGACTGAGCGTCTTCGACCGGCCGAACCTACGACAGGTCGAACTCGCGAATCTTGCGATAGAGCGTTCGTTCTCCGATGCCGAGCCGCTGAGCCGCCTCTCGGCGGTTGCCGTTAACTTCAGCCAATGCGCGCCTTATGGCTTCGCGCTCCAATGACCGGAGCGTCCCGCTTTCAGGATCGACATTCTCGGAAGCGCCGGCATCTTCCGACGTCGGCTCGATGTCGACCACGGCGGCCTCCTGGTGGGATTGCCTCGGCGCGACCGGCCACCCGGCGTATTCCCGCTCCTCGCGTCCTCCGGCGATGAGCGCGCGAATCTCTCGGATCTCGCCCTGCAACTCCAGCAGGGTACGATAGATGATCTCCAGTTCGCGTGCGTCCGTTGCGGGCCGAGAGGGTATGGCAGGCAGGAGCCGGCCGGCATCCATTCGCTGCCGCAAGGCGTCCGGCACGTCTTTGGCGCCGATGACGGACGAGTCGGACGTGACCATCATCCGCTCGACGGTTGCC
>CAZSJP010000664.1:0-892 GCA_964606675.1 uncultured bacterium | reverse complement strand
GCTCCCGCACGTTGCCCGGCCAATCGTATGCAACTAGAATCTCCAACGCCGACGGATCGATCCTCGGGATCGGTCTTCCGTTCTCGTCGCACACACGCTCGACGAAGAACTCCGCGAGCAGCGGGATGTCTTCGCGACGGTCGCGCAACGGCGGCAGGTCGATTTCGAACACGCGCAACCGGTAATACAGATCGGCCCGGAAGTGGCTTTCGCGAACCGCATGCTCCAGATTCCGGTTGGTCGCGGCTATCACGCGGGCCTCGGCGCGCTGCATGTCGTTGCCGCCAACCGGCTTATACTCCCGCTCCTCGAGCACGCGCAACAGCCGGACCTGCATTGCGGGGCTGATATCGCCGATTTCATCCAGGAAGACCGTACCTTTGCCGGCGGACTCGAATATGCCTTTCTTGTCTCGCACGGCGTCGGTGAATGCGCCGCGAACGTGGCCGAACAGCTCGCTTTCCAGCGTTCCTTCGTTGAGTGCACCTATGTTGAGCGCTACGAACGGGGCGCCGACGCGGGTGCTGAGCTTGTGCACGGCGCGTGCAACTACTTCCTTGCCGGTGCCGGTCTCGCCTGTGATGAGTACGGTGCTATTGGTGGGAGCGATCTGCTGGATGCCGACGACGACCTTCTGGATCGCTTCAGAGCGGCCGATCAGCCCGATGCTGCGTGCAAGCGCCTGTCTGTCGCCGGGGCGCCTGACGGACCGGGACCATGTTTCTACCGAGTCATCGGTCGGTGAGGTCTGCATGACTGACAGCGTGCCTTCCGGGGGTTAGTCGCATCACAGCATGCCCTCGGACCGTAGTTGATCCTCTCGAACGATTATCAGATCTCTGCCGGACGTGAACAGGTAGCCCTCCTGTTCGAGGCGCTTGAGGACGCGCGT
>CAZSJP010000663.1:0-3116 GCA_964606675.1 uncultured bacterium | reverse complement strand
TATATGTCGGGTCGACCCCAGTGCCGGCCGCACACCCGGGTGAGCTGGGCACCGAGGCGATGGGCGTGCCTCATCCGTCGTTTGTGAAGGCTTCCCGGGGGTGCTTCAAGCTGGCTCGCGAGCGAGGGATCAGCATCGCTATCGCCCACGGCAGCCAGTTCGATCACGCGTTCTGCGGATTCGTCCCGTGCTTCTACTACGCGATGACAACGCTGCCGTGCGAGCGTGCGGCGAGCGTTACGACCGAATCGGTCCTGGATGAAGCGAGCGACGCCGAGGCGACAGCGGCGCGTCAAGCCATGTCCCGCGACCCCCACACGCCCAAAATGACCGCCTTCCTCGGCCGCGGCGATCCGCACGTCGTGAGGCGCGGAGGCGAGGTCGTCGGGTACGCGGTCGTCAAGCGAGTCTGCAAGCCGGCCAAACGGTACGGCATGCCGTTCGGCTTCGTGCCGGAGTTCACCGTTCGCGATCGCGACGCCGCGCGGGCGGTGATACGACTGGCGGGAGAACTGGTGCGGGACGCCGGCATGAGGGACGTCTGCATGATGCAGTCGCACATGGCGATCGTCGCGCAGACTATGCTTGAGCTTGGCGGCACCTACCTTCTCCGACCTGCGTGCGATGTTGTCGGTCTGGACGCAGAGATGGTCGCCATCATCGACCTTGTCGGCCTGACGGAGGCGCTGCGAGCGGCGTTCGACGAACGGCTTCAGGCGTCGCCCGCGTTGCAGGCGGACGCGTGCCTGTCGATGGAGATGGACGGCATGACGGTCGGACTCGTCGCGCGCTCGGGCAAACTCGACGTCGTCGCCGACAAACAGCCAGTGCATCGAGTGCTGCCAAGGTGGCTCACAACGAGGCTCTTCATGGGCTACTACTCAGGCGGCGACGTGCTCACCATGGGCCCGATTCCGTGCGACAGGTCAGACGGACGCACGCCCGACGATCCAGACCTCGACATGAAGGCGCTCGAACTGCCTGAACCCGAACGGATGCTGTTCGAGGCCCTGTTCCCGAAGCTCTGGCCGACCTCGACACCCGACCCCGACGTCTGGCCGTGGATAATCGGGGAAGAACACCCGAAGTACCAGGGGTGGGCTGCCGAGTCGCCCGAGGTGATGGCAGAGATCGACGAACTGCGCTTCCCGTGGGTGGGGAGGTAGCTCGTCCGCTGACGCGGACGTTGGCAGTTCCTTCGGAAATGCGAGATCGGCTTCGTCCGCTGACGCGGACGTTGGCGAATGCTCTGCATTCGCCCAACTCCGAGGCGTCTGCAAGTGCGGCTGTTCAGGGCGTGCATCGGTCCGCTGCACGCCCTTCATCGATCAATCATCGCACTGTCGCGTTTGCCCTTGCGCGCAAAGCACGTCTCTATATATTCACTCCCACATGCAGAGGGGTTGCCGCCGCTGGGGTGGTGTCACGTCGGTACCATGCTCGGCGTCCGCGGCGCACAGAGGAGACACATGCGATGTCCGTCAGGTTCTCATGCCACGCGTACGTGCTCGGTCTGGTCGCCCTCATCCTGGCTTCGACGGCCACGGCTCAGACCAACGTTTCCGGCACGGTCACCACCACCACCTGGACTGCGGCCAGCCAACCCTACCGCGTCACCGCCGCGTGTACGGTTGGCGTCGGCAACACCCTCACCATCGAACCGGGCGTGGACGTTCTGTTCGACGCCGACGTGCCGTTCGTCGTCGAGGGGACGCTTCACGCGGTCGGCACCGAAGCCGACAGCATCCGTTTTGTCGCAGGTGACACAACCGAATGGGGCGGCATACGCATCTCAGGCGGTGATTCGAGCACCATCCACTATGCACGGATCAGCGACGGGAACGCCGACGGGCACCTTCTGCTTCCGGGATCGCATGGAGGCGGCATCTACGTGTCCGAGTCACGGCTTGAGCTGACGCATGCAGTCATCAGCGGCAACGCTTCCCGCCGCGACGGCGGTGGTCTGTACGCTTCGTCCTCGACGCTGACTCTGGCCGACTGCGCCGTCACGGACAACATGGCAGGTCGTGATGGCGGCGGGCTGAACACCGAGGCCGGCTCGGACGCCACGGTGACGAACTGCACCATCGTCGGCAACTCGGCGCTGGGCAGCGGCGGCGGACTCTACACAGAGGACGCCACAGCGACCTTGGTCAACTGCCTCATCGATGGCAACGAATCGGCTGTATGGGGTGGCGGAGTGTCGACTGGCCGCAACTCGGTGGTCGATCTCACCGACTGTACCATCGCACGCAACAGTGCCCTGGGAGCCGCGGCGGCCAATTTCGCGTACAACACGACGGTTACGATGGCGAGCTGCCTAGTCGCCGGCAACGAGGCCACGCTGGAGGTGGCCGGCGTGGCATTCTACCACGGGCCGGCGACGTTGACGAACTGCACCATCGCCGGCAACGTCACCACCGGTTACCCCACTTGTTCGATTACGGGCGATGACGCGTGGGGCCTTGTCGTCAATGGGGACGACGCGGACGTCACGCTCGCCAATACGATCATGTGGGGACACACCGGCTACGACTACTACGTGTACCCGGGAGGGGTGTACTGCCCAAAGGGTGCCACGTTCCCCCAGAGCGCTCCTGCGACGTTGACCTACAGCAACATCGGATCTGCCAACGTCGCCTGGTCGGGCGTCGGCAACATCAGCGCCGATCCGTTGTTCGCCGACACGGCCAGCAGCGACTACTCGCTCTTGCCCGACTCACCGTGCATCGATGCGGGCGATCCTTACGGGCCGCTCGACCCCGACGGTACTCGAACCGACATGGGATACCAGTACTACCACCAACCATGCGTTGAGGAACTGCAGCCGGGCTATGTCGACGTACCCAAGGCGCAGCTCTACTACGAGACGGCGGGGTGCGGACCTGCCGTCGTGCTTCTCCACGGAAACGGCGGAGATCGTCGACACTGGGACGCCCAGGTTGGCCCTCTGGTGGACGCCGGCTATCGGGTCATTCGTTACGACGCACGTGCTTTCGGCCTATCGTCGGTTCCCGCGTCAGGCGGGGACTTCTACCGCGACTACGAGGACCTGGCCGCGCTGCTGGATCATCTCGGCGTGGGGCGCGCCCATCTTGTCGGGTGGTCGATGGGGT
>CAZSJP010000662.1:0-3116 GCA_964606675.1 uncultured bacterium | reverse complement strand
TCGGCTCGAGCAAACCACTTCGCTCGACATGCGTGCCGGGGGAGCCGAAGCTAACGTAGCTGTCGGCGTCACCAGATTCGGGCTCACGTCATCGTGGGTGTCATGCCTGCCGAACAACCCGCTTGGTCGGTTCCTGATCAACCAAACGCGCCAGTTCGGAGTCGATACGTCCCACGTCATGTGGTCGGATAAGGACCGTTTGGGCCTCTATTTCGTAGAGTTCGGCTCAGCGCCGCGCTCCTCAAGCGTCCTGTACGACCGAGCCGACTCGGCGATCAGCAAGATACAGCCCGGCCAGGTCGACTGGGAGTCGGTGTTCGACGGAGTCAAGCTATTCCACACGTCGGGCATCACGCCTGCACTGGGCGACGGGGCGGCCGCCACCACCACGGACGCGCTGAAGGCGGCCAAGGCGGCAGGTGCGAAGGTGTCGTACGATCTGAATTACCGCGGGAAGCTGTGGACGCCCGAGCAAGCCTGCGAAATCCAGACGCCGATGATGGAACACGTGGACGTCCTCATAACGACCGAAGAGGACACCGACGTCGTTTTCGGCATCAAGGAAGAGAGCTACAGCGCCGCCGCCGCTACACTGGCCGACAAGTTCGGTTTCGAAGTAGTCGCGATCACGCTTCGCGAGACACCGTCGGTCTGGAAGAATAGGTGGACGGCTATCGCATACTCCGACGGCACCATATACGACGCGCCGGAGTACGAGGTGGAAGTCGTCGACCGCGTGGGCGGTGGCGACTCGTTCTCGTCCGGCTTCATATGGGGATACCTGCAGGGCGACCTGGCCAAGGCGGTAGATTACGGTGTCGCGTTCTCGGCCCTGAAACACTCGATTCCAGGCGACTTCAACTTCGCCACGTTCGAGGAAGTCGAGCGGCTCGTGAAGGGCGGCGGTAGAGGAATGCGCATCAACCGCTGACGACACAATGGGCCGGCGGCTGGAACAACGTGGAGGCATACTATGTTGCTGTCGATAGTCACAGACGAACTCGGGCTGCCGGCGACCGAATCGTTCCGCACTCTGACCGAATGGGGCATCGACCGCGTCGAACTGCGCGGGGTCGACGGTGGGAGGATTCCCGATGGCGATCTGGACGGGGCTTCGGCGCTGGTCGCGCAGCACGGAATGATTGTCACCGCGATCTCGCCCGGCGTTTTCAAATGCGCTCCGGTCGAAGAGCAGATCGAAGAACACCTGGCCAGGATGGGACCCGCCGTTGACGCGTGCCTCCGCTTCGGTGCCGGCACGATGGTGGCCTTCACGATACAGAGCGATGCCTCGGACGCGAAGCCACCGTCGTTGGTGGTCGATGCTATCGCGCGAGCGGGCAGGATAGCGCAGGACGCCGGTGTCCGAATCGCTCTTGAGAACGAGCCCGGCTATTCAGCCGTGGGAGCCAGGGGTCTGGCGAACCTCATCGAGGCGGTCGGCATGGAGAATGTCGGGGCCAACTGGGATCCGGGCAACGCGTGGCCGTACGACCCCGACATCGACTCGGGACCCGCGATTCTGGGCGATCGGGTGTTCAACGTCCACGTGAAGGACACCACCGAACGGGACGGGCAGCGCGAGTTCGACGTGCCCGGCGAAGGCAGCATCAACTGGCCCGCACAGATCGAAGGCCTCCGCGCGATCGGTTACGACGGGCCGATCGTCGTCGAGACGCACTGCCAACCGCGCTTCGAGAAGACGCGCGCGAGCGTTGCCGCCGTCAAGGAGCTCCTCGCAAAGTGACACGTCAGCCGGAGAGAATGGTCATAGAATGGCGCAACTGAAGACACCTGACGAAATCGCGCAGATGCAGGCATCGTGCCGGCTTGCGGCAGAGACCCTTGACTATCTGAAGACGGAAACGCGGGCGGGCGTCTCGACGCTGCGCTTGGACGAACTTGCCGAAACGTTCATAGCCGACCACGGTGCGATAGCCAGCCCGAAGGGCTACCGCGGCTACCCCAACAGCATCTGTACGGCGGTCAACAACGTCGTCGTACACGGCATCCCCACTGGCAAGCAACTCCAGCCCGGCGACATGATAACGATCGACGTTACCGTGTACAAAGACGATTTCCACGGCGACAAAGCTGCGACCGTAATCATCCCGGGGAAGCCAGCGCCAAAAGCGAAGAAGCTCATGGACGTGACTGAGGGCTCCATGTACCGCGGTCTGGCCGAGGCGGTGCCCGACGGACGGCTGGGCGACGTGGGAGCGGCGATCCAGGAACACGCCGAGGCGCACGGATTCAGCGTCGTCAGGGATTTCTGTGGACACGGGATCGGCAGGCAGTTTCACGAGGACCCCCAGGTCCTCAACTTCGGCGAACGCGACTCGGGCCGCAGGCTTCGCAGCGGGATGGTGTTCACCGTGGAGCCGATGATTAACGAGGGGGACCATGAGGTGCGCATCCTCCGCGATGGCTGGACAGTCATCACTGAGGACGGCAGCCTCTCCGCGCAGTTCGAGCACACGGTGGCCGTCACGAATGACGGCCCGCAGATACTGACCCTCTACACCGAGCACGAACGCAAGATGTGGGCCGACGAGCTCGCTCGGATCGGTTCGGTCACGCCACGGGCTTGAAACTCGCGGCCCGCGCCGGGTCGGTCTTCTCCAACTCCGACAACCGGTCCTCGAATGATGCCGGCTCCGGAATACCCAACCACGACCGCTTCTCTTTCAGGTAGTACAGGTAGTTCTCGTACGATACGTCCGGCGGCACCAGGTGGTCGACGTGTGGCACGAATGCGCCCTGCTTGATGAGCGGGTCCAGCCGCTTGATGTCCGCCAGGATCGCCTCTTTCCCCTCGATGAGCGCTATCTTGTCGACGCCGCCCGAAAGAAGCACTTGGTCGCCGTATAGTTCGCGCATCTCGACAGGGTCCGAACCACCACGGATCTCGATCGGGAACATCGTGTTGACGCCGGTGTCGAGCCATATCGGCACCAGCGGCATGACATTCCCGTCGCAATCGAGCCAGACCACGTCGCAGCCGGCTTCCTTCAGCCGGTCGGTGATCCTCTTGTAGCGCGGCCCGACGATTTCGCGGAAGAATGCCGGGGAGACCATCGGCCCGTTCCTGAACGCGATATCCTCCCAGAAATGCG
>CAZSJP010000661.1:0-3121 GCA_964606675.1 uncultured bacterium | reverse complement strand
CTACCGTCCGTACGAATCGTCTGCGCGCTCCTTCGGCTGAGTGCGCGACCAAGAGCACGATGGCCGACGCCAGCAGGCACGTCGTCTTCAGGCGTACGAGCATCGCCTAGCGGAACCGGATTCGCAGGTGTATGTCGGCAGTGTTCTCATGCTGCAACATGCCTTCTCCCATCTGGGTGCCGGCAGTCAGCGAAAGCGACTCCAGACCCGGCCAGAGCGCGGGCCGCTCCAGTATCGACCACCGCAGCTCCGCTCTCTGCGGATTCAGCGTGCTGAGACGCCCTACCGGCGTTGCCGCGGTCATCGTGAACCGCTGCCCCCCAAGTCGGAAGCTCTGTGTCACCTCTACTTCCGGATCGTCCACCAGCCCACTCTCGTCACCCTCCTCCCGATCTCTCGCCAGAGCTTTCTGCTGCCGCACGGTTACGCGGTCGAGCGGCATCACGTTCGTGAGTGCCGACGAAAGCGTAGCATAGCCACGGTTCAACAGATACGCGCTGAAACGCCCCTGAGCGTCCAGCGACCGCGATTCGCCGGCCATGCCCAACAGGATGAGCACGAGAACGTCGCGCCGCCCTTCCAACCGGTATTCGTCGCGCTCCGCGCCCGAGCGGTCGAACGCAACCGCGCTCATCTCGGTGGCCAGCCTGCCTGGGAAAGTACCGGATAGCGCGACGTCGGCACGGTAGGTGAGGTCGTTGTCCGGCACGTATATCATCGTGTGGGACCGGACGTCCAATTCCGGCTTGAACTTCTCCGGGTCTCGGAACAATATCGTCGCGTTGCCGACTACGAAGTCTCGCCCCAGATATCGGAAGATCGATCCGGGGGATATCTCTACATTGCCGTGCATTCGCGGCTCACGGAGCGACCCGGAGATGCTGGTGCCGATCCACGCCCTGGCGTTGCCGCTCAGGTTGTTGTCGATCAGAAGCGAGTCCGTGGTTGCGACGGCCAGGCGAAGGCTGACGTTGTCCAGCAACGTTCCCCGGCTGGTGGGGGCCGGTTGCCTCAAGAGATCGGTAGGATTCGCCACGGAGTAACGGAGCACGGAACTGCCGAGGCCGACGTCGCCCGCGATCTCGGATGCGTCGACCTGCCCCGACCATCGCACGTTGCCCTCCACGACAAACGTGCCGATCGGCTCGGTGTAGTACGACCGCAGCAACGGCTCGATGATCGGCGCCACCGACTCGAAACGTGCCGGCACCATCACCGGCTGCGCGCTCACCAAGGTCAGCGTGACGCCGTCGGTACCGCCTCGAAGGTCGAAAGTGCCGTCGTCGAGCGAGTATGACGCAACGTCGATGCTCGCGACGTCGGATGCGCTGCCGATGCGAATGGTGTGCGGCCCGGCGCGTATCCGGTCGCCGTCGAATGCGACGTCGAGCGTGTCGGGAAACCACACCGGCTCGACAAGCGACTCAAGCTCCAGGTACGCGCCTGCGATGCGCACCCGTCCGTCCATCCCTGAGCCAGACGTGCCGCTCCACCATCTTAGTTGCGCCTCGGCCGGGAGCATCGCCGCATAGTCGTGCGCGGGTCGCTTGTCCCATCGGGCGACGAGCCGGTCGAATACGGAAAGCGGAGCGCCGACGAAATCGCCGCGCGCTTCCGGCGTCAGGCGTCGCAGCTGCTGCGGATAGCCCGGCATGGGCATGGTGCTCGGCAATGGCGGCGGTGGCTCTCGTTTCCGCAGAGGGGGCAGCAGCCCCAGGGCCATCTCGATCAGATCGATGTTCCGCGAACTTATCCGCCACAGCGACGTGTCCGATGCGAGACCGACGAAGCCATCGGCGAGCACGGTGTCGCGTCCGCTGTGGAGCCGTGCCGTCGTCAGCCTGAAGCTCTTCTCGTCCTGCTCGATTCGCGCGACGAGCGAGTCGGCACGCAGGCCGTAGATCGCCAGATCGCGTATCGAGACGTCGGCTTCGGCGCGGGCGGGTTCGCGCAGGTACATCATCGCGCGGCCGTCCAGGATCCCGCGCATGTTGTCGGGCACGGCCCCTCGGGCGAACGTCCTGGAGATCGGCAGCAAGAGGTGATGAAGGTCGTCCAGAGACACGTGCTCGGCCGACACGCCGAGCCGACTGGCAACGCGATTTCCGGGGTGCGCGACCTCTATGCGGCCAACATCCGCACCGTTTCGTCCGAGGGCCAGCATGACCGGCTTGGCGAGCCGTCGCCGGCCGCTACCGAACCGCACGAGGAACGACTGCTCAGTCTTCAGCGTCCGCCCGAACGGAGCCGCAACGAGCAGGCAGTCGACGCGCGCAACTCCTTCATAGGAAGCGATGTCCGACAGGCGCGTGCCCTCGGCGGCGATGTCTCCGCTCAGCTCGACCCATCCGCCGCGCAGGCCCTCCCAACGGGGCACGTCGACTCGAGCGCGGTTCACCGAGAGCCGGCCTTCGAATTGCGGGTCGATGCCCGGTCGACCGGGCAGACCGGCCGCAGGGGCGGTGGCGAACAGGTCGCCGCGGATCTCGCCCGAAGGAAGCCGGCAGAACACGTCGGTCAGTCGCAGCGTGTCCGTCGCAAGCCCGATACGAGCGCCGGCCGTGTCGATTGCCAGATCGTGCCACTTGAGGTCTGTTGCCGACAAGAACCCCGATGCCAACGGATCGGTGAGCGTCCCGACCAGGCGCAACTTGCCCGTGACGCGTCCGTCGATTTCCGCCCGCCCTCCGGACGCAAGGCCCGACAGCGTGCGCATGTCGATTTCCGTCAGTCCGAGGCGGAAATCGATCCGACCGGCCCTGGTGAGGTAGCCTTCGATGGAGAAGCGGTTCCTGTCGCCTTCCAGCTCGACCGGCGCCAGCACGAGTTGCCCCCTCGCGAAGTTCAGGCGCGCCGGTGGCTCGACCAGCGCATAGGATTCATCTCCGAACCGGACGTCCACATGATCGATGCTGGCAGTCAGGACGAGCGATGAGGCGGTGGTGCTATGCCAACTAGCCTCGACGATCCCCGATGACACCCCCGCCACGCGGCTCACGTCCTGCCCCGTGAGGGCTGCAACGAAGCCGGCCAGCTCGAGCGAACGCCATCGGCACTCCGCCGACGACTTGGCCGTTGAGTCGGCAGCGATGGTGCCCACGATGGCCAGACTGCCGTCGGT
>CAZSJP010000660.1:0-3133 GCA_964606675.1 uncultured bacterium | reverse complement strand
ACGCACCGAAAGCGAACGCGATTCTGGATGCATCGCGGGCGCGGGGACGTTCAAGAGCGATCCCGCTGGCGACAGACACGGCGAACGCGTCCGCCGAGAGTGCGAACGCTATGAGGAGTACGGTCGGTATGCTCATTGGGTGGCGCCCCGCGCCGCGAGACGCGAGCGACTACTTGAAGAGGATCATCGGAACGGTGCGCGCACCGGCACGGAACAACCTGCGTAACTACTAGAATAACGGTGCAATGGCGCCCGGAATCAACCCGCGGCCCCCTGCATGCGGGTATCTCAGCGCCCCTTCCACGCCGGCTTGCGCTTCTCGACGAACGCGGCGATGCCCTCCCTGGCATCTTCCGTTGCCAGGCACCTCATGTATGCAGCCGCATCGTCCACGTAGGACTCCGCCGGGTTGCGCGACTCGTCTCCCCTCAGCAGACGTTTCGTCTCGCGCAGCGCCACCGGTGGCAGCGCGAGCATCTTCCGGGCCAGCTCCTCGGCGGTGGGCATCAGGTTGTTGTGCGGCACGATGTGCTCGACCAGGCCGATTCGGTGCGCGTCCTGAGCGCTGATGGGGTCGCCGATGAGCGTAAGCTCCAGCGCGTTGCCGGGGCCGACCAGTGCCATGAGCCGAGAGTTGCCGTACCCCGGCGCCCAACCAAGCTTAGCCTCGGGCATCGCGAAACTCGATCCGTACGACGCGACGCGGATGTCGCAGCACGCCGCGCACACACAGCCGCCGCCGATTGCGGGGCCGTTCACTGCAGCGATCATCGGTTGTGGGATCTCGCCGAAGCGATGGAACATCCTCGCCTGGCGCAGTATGAGCAGCTCGGCTTCGGCTTCGGTGAGCCCCTGAAGCTCCTTGACGTCGTCACCGGCAGAGAATGCCCTGTCGGCTCCCGTCAGTACCACAACTCGCGTCGACTCATCCGCTTCAAGCCGCGCCAGCAGGTCCTCCAGTTCCGAGGTCATCCTGGCGTCGATCGCGTTCAGCGCCGCCGGTCGGTTGAGCGTGACGTATCCTATGGCACCCTCCGACCGGAACAGAATCGTCTCGTATCGGGCGGGGTCGAGGTCGGCCCTCGGCTCCGGCTTCGGCATCGCGGAGCTTTGCAGCTTGTTCCGGAAGCGCTCGACCGATATCGCGATTCTCTTGTGCGTGCCCTCACCGATCTTCTGTGTCTCGTCGCAGGCTTCGAGGTCGAACTCGAGGGACCTGCCGTCGATGGCGGTCAGCCGCGCAACCGCTCGCACGGCCTGGCCAACAGGCGTCGCCGCGAGGTGGCGAACGGATATCTCGGCGCCTACCGTTTCCTCATCGTCCTCCAGGAAAGGCTCGACAGCCTTGCGGGCGGCATACTCCATGAGGTTGATCATCGATGGCGTGCTCAGCACACCGACGCCCGGCGCGGCCCCGAGCGCGATCGCCAGGTCCGAGGTTACTCTTGCGCCGATCTCGCCCGATGCGCCTGCTGCCAAGCCAGGTTTCATGCGTTTGCCCTTCCGTTTCGCCCAGGCGTCCGTGCCCGTGCCTTGCGGCCCGTGTCTGTTTGCCTAGCGGCTGCCGGTCCACCCATACAGCCATCCGTCGCCGGCGCCGCACACGAGGAGGTTCCCCGTCATCGCCGGAGACGAGATCACCGGCGCCCCGAGGTCGTCGCTCCAGACCAACTCGCCCGAGCCTGCAGCCAGGCCGACGATTCGGCCGTCCGATGCTCCGACGAACACCGTCTCACCCGCCACGAGCGGCGACGAGAGCACGCTCGCTCCGTCTCGCGTATAGGCCTGCACCCCTGCAGCCGAGGGACCGCACTGCCATTCCCAGACCTGTGTTCCGTTCCGTGCGTCCAGGCACTTGAGGGCGCCGTCGCCGGTTGGCACGTAGAGCAGTCCGTCCGCCAACGCGGGTGAGCCGCCGCTCCACCTGGGGCCGCTCCGGAGCCCCTCGGGTTGCTGCATGTCGAAGCGCCATATTTCGCGGCCGTCTTCGACAGAGTGCGCGCGAACCGTAGCGTCGTGGCAAACGTTGTACAGAATCCCGTCGTCGCCAAGCGCCGGCGTCCCCACCGGTGAGGCCCTCGTCGGCTCCTCGATCACCCATACGACGTCGCCGCTGCTCTGGTCGAACGCCCATGCGACCTCGTAGTGCCAGAAGAAGCCAACGTAGACGTTCCGGTCGTCCGCGGCGGGGCAGGAATACGAGCTGATCCAGTCGGGCTTCCCGTCGTCGTCGCGTCGCCAGCTCCAGAGCACTTCGCCGGTCGAGGCGTCGAGCGCGTCGAAGCGATGCGCCGCACCGACAAACACAGTTTCGCCTACCACCACCGGGCTGCTGAAAACCCAACGCCGAGAAGCGTCTCCCAGTTGGTGGGTCCACACGAGATCGCCGTTCGCGCAGTCGAATGCCATGACGCGGCCCGTGACGTTCACCGTGAAGGTCAAGCCGCGCCATGCGGCGGGAGCATGCTTGACGCTACCCAGCGTCGGCGCCTGCCAGACTATGCGTCCGGTGTCGGCATCCAGACGCACGAGTGCGCCGCCTTCGGCGTCTTCCTCATCCAGAGCGGCCACGTAGATTGCGCCGCCGGCGATCACCGGAGAGCCGAACAGCAGCCCGCCCGAGAGCGGCGTATGCCACACACGTTTCAGCGGCACGCCCAGAGCGCCGGCCGCGCACCCTTTCCGCGACGGCCCGCCGCCAAACTGCGGCCAATCGTCTCCGACGCGCACCGCTTCGGCATCTGCATCCGGTCCGAGAGGCGGTGGTTCCGGCACGCTCCCGATCCCGGTGAGCCGCCCTCGTGGCGTGGTGCCCAGTAGACGCCGCTCGACGGCGACATGCCCGGCATCGTCGACCGTGACGAGCGTGTACCCGCGTGCGCTGTAGTCTATGCCGCCCATGCAACTGGTCGGCTGGTTCAGGTGGACGGTGTGGCCGTCGTCGTACAGCCGACTGGAATGCCAATGTCCGCTGCAGCTTGCCACGATGCGGCTGTTGCAGAGCGGCCCGTAGAAGTCGGTGGTGAGTTGGTCGTGGGCGAGGAGCACCACCGGGCGTCCGTCCGGGACAAGCGCCAGATCGCCGGCCAGCCATTCGTCCAGATCGACCAGGGCATCGTCCAGCAACGCCTGC
>CAZSJP010000659.1:0-3137 GCA_964606675.1 uncultured bacterium | reverse complement strand
CACCGGGGCCTCGGTGCTCCTTATCAGGCCGTTCATGCGCATCAACCGCGGCCGCATAAAGGCGTTCCACGTCATCTTCTTCATCTTCCTCGTCAGCAACATCGGCGGCGGCCTGACGCCCATCGGCGACCCGCCGTTGTTCATGGGCTTCCTGCGTGGGGTGCCGTTCTTCTGGGTCCTCGGACACGTATGGCACATCTGGCTGATGACTGTCGGGCTCGTGTTGCTCCTCTTCTACGTGTTCGACACGATGGACCTGAAGAACTCAGACGCCGTCGAACATGAATACTCGGGCGAGATCAAAGTCACCGGAGGCAAGAGCTTCCTCTGGTTGGCGGCGATCATCGGCGCCGTCTTCCTCGATCCGAACGTGATACCCGGCTTCCCGTCGCTGCAGCACCTGTACCACCTGCCGTTCGGGATCAGGGAGCTTATCATGTTCGCGATCTGCATCCTAGCGTACAAGACGGCGAACAAGAAAGCGCTCGCGGGAAACGAGTTCAATTTCGAGCCGATCAGAGAGGTCGGATTCCTGTTCATCGGCATATTCATGACGATGGTGCCGGCCCTGCAGCTGATCGCCCATCAGGCGAAGGCCATGGGCGTCGCTCTGACGCCGGGCCTGTTCTACTTCGGAACGGGCGGCCTGAGCGCCGTGCTCGACAACACGCCGACCTACATCAACTTCTTCGTAGCGGCGCTCGGGAAGTTCGGCCTGATGACGGACGACCCGACGCAAGCCGTAGCGCTGGTGCGGGAGTTCGCCGACAAGCATCCGACATACCTCGTGGCGATATCCATGGGCGCCGTGTTCTTCGGCGCGATGACGTACATCGGCAACGGCCCGAACTTCATGGTCAAAGCGATCAGCGATCAGAACGGCGTGAAGTGCCCGAGCTTCTTCGGGTATCTGGTGAAATACGCCATACCGATCCTGTTGCCGATATTCATTCTCATCTGGGCGTTGTTCTTCCGCACGTAGATTACTAGCGGGAAACGACGTTAGTCACGGTCCGCGTCCTCCGCGGGCCGACCGCCGAATACCCCCGGGGCGCTGTTGCGCCCCGGCATAAATGCCACTTACTCGCCCCGGGAGACGGCGTCCCCGTGTCGAGAGGGACGTCTCGCGGAGCGTGATTCGGAGGGAGGGTACTTCGATGACTGAGGCGGTATCCGAGGCATCCGCGGGCACCATCGCGGCCTGCCTCGAAGGTGGGTTGCAAGGTTTCACCGCGGGCAACAGATTGAGCCTGCCGTTTAGGGCCGATCTGCTCGCCGTCGTAATCGGGCGTCAGCGCTCGACGGTGGCCGAACCGGAGCGCATCACCGACTTCTCGCCGATCAGCAAGAAGGTTTGCGTCGTCGAGCACGAGGCCCGAACGGACCTCTACTTCCGGAAGCACAAATCGCTGCAGGAAGACCTCGGCCGCTGGCGTGGCAGGCTGCTGATCGAATGCTGTGAAGTCGGTGGCGACATATTCGATCCGGCGACCCATCTCCGGCTGATCTGCTCGTTCCGAGACGATGAGCCGACTGTGCAGATCGCGCTGCAGGAGTGAGACCAGGACTACAGATGACGTTACCGAAGATGCTCCGCGTGGAGCAGCGTTTCGACCATCCGGCTGTTGCCGACCCCGCCGCGGCAGCGGGACGTGCGCTCGGGAACGCCCTCGAGGACGGTGACGACCTTGCCGGCAAGAGTATCGCCGTCACGGCGGGCAGCCGCGGCATCGCGAACATCGTGCCGCTCGTGGGTGGCCTGGTGACGGCGCTTCGGCAGAGCGGCGCGGACCCGTTTCTCGTCCCCTCGATGGGCAGCCACGGTGGCGGCACCGCCAACGGCCAGGTCCAGGTGCTGGAGTCCCTCGGCATCACTGAGCGCTCTGTCGGAGCACCGATTCGCGCGTCGATGGACACGGTGCGGATCGCCGAGACCGACGACGGTTTTCCGGTGCTGCTCGACCGGTTAGCGTACGAAGCCGACGGGATCGTGGTTGCGAACCGAGTCAAGCCGCACACCGAGTTCCCGGGCAAGTACCAGAGCGGCCTGTTGAAAATGATGCTGATCGGCCTGGGCAACCACGCCGGAGCAATCAACTACCACCGGGCGGCCACCCGCGTGCCATTCGAAGACCTTCTGGTCGCTACCGGCAGGCTCGTGCTGGACCGTGCGCCGATAGTGGCGGGCATCGCGATTCTGGAGAACGGACGCGAAGAGACGGCCGACGTGGTCGGCATGAAACCGAGTCAGTTCTTCGACCTTGAGCCGGGCCTGCTGGAGCGCGCGGCCGAGCTTATGCCGCGTGTTCCATTCGACGACATCGATCTGTTGATCATCGACGAGATGGGTAAGAATGTGAGCGGCGCCGGTATGGACACGAACGTGATCCGTCGGAAACATTGGGCGGACATGTCCACCGGTGAGCAGGCCGATCCGGGCGGGCCCAAGCGTGTCTTCGTGCGCGACCTGACCGATGAGTCGCGCGGGAACGCGGCGGGCATAGGGCTGGCAGATTTCGCGCTCGGACGCCTGGCCGACAAGATCGACCGTCACAAGACCTACACGAACACGATCACCGCCACTCGGCCGCGTGGCGCGATGCTGCCACTTGTGTACGACACGGATCGGGAAGCCGTCGAACAAGCGCTGCTGTCAGTCGGCATCGACGACGGCAGCCTTGCGCGGGTCGCTCGGATCAGGAACACGTTGCAGCTTGTGGAGTTCGAAGTGAGCGAGCCGCTCCTGCAGCACGCGTCGGCGGGTGCGGATGTCGCGACCGTCAGCGATGGCGTCGGGCTAGAATACGATTCGCACGGCATGCTGACGCCGGACCGGATAGTCTGAGAGCGGCTGAGATGCCCGGGAAGAGAAAGAGGAGCATATGAGACTCCGCTGGTGGTGCGTCGGCCTGCTTGGCGCGGGGATAGGCGGAGCCCTCGCCTACGCGCTCACCGCGCCAAGGTCGCAACTGATCGGGCGGACTCTCTGGTGCGGGCCGCGCACGGGGCGCAAGGTCGCGCTGACGTTCGACAACGGCCCGTCGCCCCAGGGTACGGAACTGGTGCTCGATTTGTTGCATCAGCACGACGTCGTCGGGACGTTCTTCCTCACGGGGCAGGCGGTCGAAATGTACCCG
>CAZSJP010000658.1:0-3150 GCA_964606675.1 uncultured bacterium | reverse complement strand
TCATAGCATCGCTCTGATGCCCCGTGTGGACAACCTGATGAGAGATCACACCTAGCGACAAGGCGAGCGACGACTTCACGACTGTGATGATCAGCATCGTGGTCATGCTCATCGTCACGAAATTCGACGCGAACCGCTTACGATTCGAGAGCGACCTTCCCCAGTGCCGGTAGACCATTCCTAGAGCGGATGATAGGATCGCCGACAACGCCAGATTCAGCACGAACGTCAGTATTGAGATCTCTATGCTCTGAGTCGCAAAGAATTCTTCGAACGTCTGAGATTGGTCCATGAAATGGTCTCCGGAAGGAGGGATCCGACAGAGCCGGTCTCAATGTATGCGACACGGATCGCAGGCAACCCGGGTGTCGTGTTCGGTCACTCACGTGCGCGGCAGACGTCGGATTCGCGGTTCATACATCGTGCGGACCGAAGCGCGGAGAGACGTTACGGGCGGGCACGACTGGAACCAACGAGCGGCTTCATACGCTTTCCGCGCGCTGCCGAGATCGCCCCCCTCAGGCGGCAACGTCCACGTCGACCTTCGCGGTCGTGCTGGCCACTCTCCTCGGGCGTCGCTTGCCTCTGCTAGGACGGTCGCCGTTGAGCGATAGCGGCGGTAGTTTGTAGATCAGCCGGCGCCAGATGTCCCAGTGAGCGCCTCTGTGGCCTTCGTGCAGGATCGCCTCGGTCAGGATCGTGGGGTCGTTGTAGTTGTAGGTCTTGTCCATGTCCTTGCGGAAGGGGAACAGATACTTCGGATCGTGATCGATCAGCTCCTCGATGTATTCCTCGATGCCCCTTCCCAGCAGCGACTCGATGTAGAATACGGGTCGCAGGAGCGAGTCGTTGTTGTATATCGCGCCCCTCAGGTGGAAGTTGTCCCTGAGCGGCGCGGCGCTAACCACGGCGTCGCCCAGCAACGTGTTCGGATAGACGCGCATACCGTACTGGATGCTTACCATGTCTGGATTGCACGCCTTCATCAGGTTGATGGTGCGCTCGATGGACTTCCTGGACTCGCCGGGGCCACCGACGACTACCTCGAAAATCGTCACGATGCCTGCTCGCCGACACAGTTCGGCCGTTCTGGCAACGTCATCGGGCGTGTGCGTGTCGCCAAGCCGAACAAGCTGCTCGCTATCTCCCGAATCGGCCTTGACGTGCACGCCCTGGCACCCCGCGCCGGCCATCGCATCCGCCAACTCGGCGTCGAAGCCTCTTGGGGTGCAGTTGGCATACCACCGTGCCCTGTCTCGTATCTTCGCTTCCTGCATCGCCAGGCACACCGACAGCGCGTAGTCTTTCGGCTCGTTGAAAGGATCGTCGGCGGCGTACAGGCTGTATATGCTGCGATCGGCAAGCGCCTCGACTTCGGCCGCGACGAGTTCCGGCGTCCGCAGACGAATGCTGGTTCCTCGCGTAAGGCCGTTGGTGGAGTATATCTCCTGGTGCAGGCTGCCTCGTTTCGTCTCGAAACTCGTAACCCCGCTCTCGTTGAAGTAGCGGGCGTTATCGATGAAGCCGCGTTCTGAGAGGGCTGGCGAAGTCAGGTCGGCCGGTTCGATCGGCTGATGTCTGAAGTCTCGGTTGTCCATCCAGCCGATGTTCGGTATGCTCGATGGATCGCCACCGCTTTCGATGGCATCGAGCAGCTTCGGAAGGGCATGCTCGCCGTCGCCCGCTATTCCGAAATCGGCCCGACAGAACTTCAGAATCGCCTGTGGCACCAGTGAATACGCACCGCCGACCATTATGATCGGCGCACGTGTCTTGCTGCGAAGGTACTCGAGCAAGGTTCTGGATTTGGGTAGGAAGTACGTCTGGCTGTTGTAGAGACCGTCATCGAGATGCCTGATGAGTATGACGACCGCCAGCAACTCGCGCCTCGTAACGGCGTCGCACGTCGCGGAGTACCAATCGCTCTCGAACGTCAGGTCGAGCAATTCGGGCTCGTAGCCGGCATCTTTGATGGCGGCCGCCAGATAGTCGAGAGCTAGCGGGACTACCAGCGGCTTCTCACGATCGGGGTTTATCAAGATTACTGTGCGCGATGCCATTACATCCTCCGGGAGCCGTACAGCGACGGGATAGGCCCCGAACAGGAATCAGGCGAATCATGGCGTAAGGGAATGCCCCTCGTCGAGCGTGCCTACCGGCGTCCATCGTAGAAGAGTCACCAGCCCGGGTCCTGCTCGCTGCATGTCACGTGGAACCTGTTGCCAGGGTCGACTGAGCGCGGCCGAGTCGGCAGCGCCGGATATCAGACTCACATCTAAAGATAACATAGGGAACCGTCAAAACGCAAAAAACCGGGCGAAACGCCCCTCTCAATGGGCATCCCGCGGTTTTTAACCCGATTTTTTTCCCCGTCGTCAGGCAACCGGCGGTCGATCGCGTTGCGCCTTTCTGCCGGATACGGCGCGAAACTCGCGTTTCACCAGATAGCGCAAGTAGGGCTCCAGTATCGGATCGCCCTCAACCGCTAGCGCCACACGAGCGAAGTCGGTATTCCGCCGGTACCACAAACCAAACAGCATCTTGCGAACGGCCAGTCGGAGCGCGCATAGGCCCCGTCTCATGAAACGGCCGCCTATCCAAAGGAGCAACGCTCCGACGCCGACAAGCATCGCCACAAGCGCGACGGCGGCAGCCTGAGTCGGATCGCCGGCTGGCAGCCACTCGCCACGCGCGATCTCTTTCGCCTGATCGAATCCGAAGGTGACTGTCAGCACCGACGTGCTCAGACACCATCCGGCCAGCACGATCTGCCCCGCCGCATCGATCAGTGTCCAGAACGCCGATTCCTCGATTCTGGGGCCGTTGCCCGTATCCGGCGCCCCGGCTCGATGCTCATCCCTGTAGTCGTCGGTCATCTCGGCCGCCGCATTAGCGTTGTTCGAGTAGCGACTGCAAGTGTGCGAAGCTCTCGCGGGCGCTTCCGGCAGGGGTCGTGCGCGTGTCGTCCTGCTCGTACGTGAGCCATCCGTCGTAGTCGTGGGCGTCCAGAGTATCCAGGATACCGGCCAGGTCGACATCCCCAGCCCCCAGCTCGCGCCATCCCCATCCGTCTTCGTAGACTCGACCATGGACGTCCTTGACGTGCACGTATGCAACTCTGTCGGCATATCTGCGAAAAACATCCACCGG
>CAZSJP010000657.1:0-3155 GCA_964606675.1 uncultured bacterium | reverse complement strand
GATGTACCAATACGGTTCGTCGTCACCGAGTTCAACTTCCTCAACCTGCGTCGCCTGGATGCCTGGGTAGAAATCCTGGAGATATCCGATTGCTGTTCGAGCGGCGTCCTTCACACTAAGCATGCCAATCCACCTCTCGTGCATGGTCTCTGGTCCATCAGTCCGTGCGCCACCAGTACCAAAGATACGGTAACCTGGGCCTTGGTCTGTCCCCCCCCTGGTTGCGAACGACGCCACCTACCCGTCGAACCGTGCCTGGTTCGCTGCAAACCACCGCCGATTCGTCCACAACCCGGCGATGGCGACGAGCGACGGGACGGTCCACACCACCAACGCGGCGAGCGCGGTCTCGGGATATGTCGCCCACCGCTGGAACGCGAAGACGAGCGGGAAGTAGGTCCCGCATGAGAGCGCCATCAGCGCGGCGGCGTAGCCGTACGGACGACGCCTGAGCAGCCCGACGAACGCGACGACGCTCAACGGGAGCAGCCAAAGCATGTCCGCCATCGCCACGCCCCAACTCTCGGTCGCCCAGGCCCGCTCGACGGCATCGCCGGTGAACCGCTCGTTCTGCAGGCCGAGGTCGACCGCGCCGTCCCAGTCGATGAGCGAATACGCCTGCATCGCCATGCCGAGCAGCACGAGCGCGACCGCTACCAGCGCGACCCTTACTCCCAGCGGATAGCGGCCCATCTGTTTGGTCACGACACCCATCTAGGCTCTCCCTCTCGCCGTCGGCGCTGCTTGAAGCGCCAGCCTACGCGAACGCCTCGCGCACTATCCGGCCTTCGGCGTCCTCCGGCGGTGCGATGCCGATACAGTGCGCCAGCGTCGGCGCGACGTCGACCAGGTTCACCCGCTCGCCGCGCGTGCCGGGTGCTACGCCGGGGCCGGTCAGGATGAAACACGCGCGGTTCGAGGCGTAGCCGACCGACGCGGTCGGCATGTGCCAATGCACCGCCGAGAGCGACCGCAACCCGCTCGAAAGCGGCGCGTCGGCGATGTCTATCACGTCGGGTGTGTCGAGGTAGCTCTGCACGGTCTCAGGCGGCAGGTTGTCGAACTGCTCCAGGTAGGTCAGGTAGTACGGGTTCGCTATGGTGATCACGTCGGCGAACCTATCGCCCCAAACGCCCATGGACTGGAAGTCCTCGCGCCTGCCGACCGAGGCGAAGACCGGCTCACCGGTCTCGGGGTCGACAACCTGCCTCATGCGATGTACCGCCTTGCTCCGCAGCGCCTCGTATTCGGCGCCGGGCGCGACGACCCCGCCCTTCTGCCGGCCCTCCAGGTTGATCCATACGCCCGTGTGATGTGCGGCGAACCATGCTCGGGTCGTCTCGGGGTCGATGTCCATCAGACCTCGCTCGTTCTCGCGGAAGTGCAGCCAGCCCTCGCGCATCAGGATGCCGGGTGTGTTGACCCACTTCGTCACGGGCATGTTGCCGTGGTCCGACACCACGCAGACGGCGGTGCTATCGTCGGCACAGGTACGCCTGATCTTGTCGACCATGCCGAACATGACCCTGAACGTCTCGCCGAGCCATTTGTCGGCGTTGCGCCGCACTCCGGGGTCTTCGTGCTCCATGTCCATCAGGACGTCGTGGTTGATGCCATCGGGGACGTGATACTGCGCGAACAGCACGTCCCACTGCTCTGTGTTCGCAAGATGCGCCGCGCAGTCGGCGGTCCAGTCGGCCTGTATCTGCATGATGTCGAGGACCTGCCCCATCTCGTCTCTGCCGAACCATCCGGACCGGAACGCGCTGTCAGGGCTGAGTTCCAGCGCTTCGACGTACGCGCCCGCGTGCTCCAGCACGCGTTCCTCGACGCCGCGCGGATACGCCCAGCCGGATGGCGTGGCGGCCATGGAGCCGTAGATTGTGATCTTTCGGCCATCGGCGGTCAGGTCGACCACCTTGTACTGCCTGAGCGCCCGCCGCCCGCCGAAGCGCTCTTCGACCCAACCGGACCATTCGCCCTTTGCCATCGTGGCCAACGCTTTGCCGACGTCCCTCGTGCGGGAGAGCACTATCTTGGGCGTCGGTCCGTCCTTGACGAGCAGCGCGTAGCGTCTCTCCGCCGCGCCCTCGTCGCCGATGCCCTCGTCGGTGACGCCCGCCGCGCCCCAGCCGAAGCGTCGCTCGGCGTCCAGATCCACGATGCCCTCGGCGACCACCGTGTAGTATGACGGCACGTTCTTCCAACCGACCGCCGGACAGAGCGCCAGCGGCCTGACGCCGCTCGCGTCGCGGCAGTTGCTGATGATCTCGTGCGATCGACGCGTCCACTGTGGCGACATCAGGCCGTCGCCGCCGACGACGACGCCGTCTTTCAGCGTCAGCGGGAAGGCTGTCGGGTAGTTGACGAGAATGCTGCGTTTGCCCTGCCGCTCTGCCGCCTGCCAGAAATACTCCGCCTTGCACAGGCGCGAGTTGAACGTGCCGAGGGTCCGGCCGGCTTCCATCCCAGGCTGGTGGACTCCGAACCCGACGATCCCGTGCGTGCCCGACCACGCACCGGTCGCGATGGTCGTCCAGTTCGTGGGTGTGTCAGTGGGCAACGACGATATCGCCGGCGAGAAGAACCCTTCGCGCAGCAGACGATCGAGCTCCGGTACACGTCGACGATACCGAAGCACCTGCTCCGGCATCATCCCGTCGAGGCCGATAAGGATGACCTTGTCGCTGTTGCCTCCCGTCGCTCCTGACACAGGTGTCCCCTCTCTCCGGCGCTGCACCAGGCGGGCCGGTCATCCAGGCTTCCGCGCGACGATGTAGTCGAAGGTGTAGTGAAGCGTGTGGCCGCCCTCGATTACGTCTTTCGGCAAGCCGCCGTCGTCGGCGTCGGTCATCAAGTCGCCGGGCACCACTTCGTGGTTCTCGACCTGAAAGCCCATGCCCTCCAGATCGTCCGTCCAGCTGCCGAGCAACTGCTTCTTGTATTTCTCCTTGATCCACTTCGGCAGGGCGTCGATCTCCCCGGTGCCCCGTGCAACCTCGGCCATGAATACTCGTCCGCCGGGGACAAGCGCCTCGAACGCGGCCCCAACGGCCATGTCCGGGTTTGGCGTGCTGCAGAAACCGACCAAACTGGAGACTCCCGCGACCGACTCGGCCCGCAACCCACGCTCGGTTGCTACCCCCCCCGCGACC
>CAZSJP010000656.1:0-3158 GCA_964606675.1 uncultured bacterium | reverse complement strand
TCGGTCATTCCGAGTTCCAGCGTCGCCAGCCGGTGTGGCGGCAGGCCATCGGGGCATCGACGGCGGTGAGCGTTCCCGAAGCGGGCGTGGATGCGATATTGCCGCGCATCGTGGCTGGGCTGAAGGCGATGGGGATCGAACCCGGTGGCACCGAGGCTCGCGGGGCAGATGCGAGCCGACCGGCCCCCCCGGTCCCGAGCGCGCCGGTCGAGACTGCGCCGGTGTCGCCGCTCCCAGCGGAAGAACAGCCGGCCGACGCAACGTCGACACCTCCCCGGAGCCCGCAGAGCGAACCGCCAACGTCCGTAGCGGCCGCCGAAGGCGACGGCGCGGACGACGACAGCGCCCCAACATCACCGAGGAGTCCGCAGAACGGACTCGCGCCGTCCGCGCAGCGAACGAAGAAGCTCGCGGCCCTCATCGCCGCGGCGGCTTTGGTCGTGGCTCTCGCCGTCACCTACCACCTGGCGACGCGCTCCGATACACCCGTCGCGCCCGAGGCGACGGAGGCGACGCCCGCGCAGCTCCGGCAGCGTGTCCGTGTCGCTCTGAACGAGGGTGACTGGGCAGCCGCGGACAGTGGTATCGCCAGGTACGTGGACACCGCCCCCGATACGACCGAGGTGTCGCCATGGCGGCGGCAACTGGCAGCAGGCAGGGAGCGCGCGCTCGGGACCTTCGACTTCGCGCGGCTCAAGGTCGTGGCAAGTAGCTCCGCCACACCTTCCGGCTCCGTCGTCTTCACCCCCGACGGCAACCACCTGTTGACCGGCACCATCGGCCCCGACATAGTCGTGCGGCGACGATCGGACGGAGCCATCGTAAGAACGCTCGTCGGGCACGCTCGCACCGAAGGGAACGACTTGGCGCACGCCGATCGTGTGCGGCCGATCGACGTGAGCGGCGACGGTGAGTACGCAGTCTCGGGAGGGGGCGATGAGACGGTTCGGATCTGGCGGCTTGCCGATGGCGAGCTGCTGCACACGCTATACGGGCACTCGGGTGTCGTTCGGGACGTGGCTTTTGCCCCGGATGGCCGCCACGTCGTCTCGTGCGGCGACGATGCCACGGTTCGGGTGTGGCGCGTGTCGGACGGCGAGCAGGTGCGGGCGCTCAGCGGGCACACGGGCTGGGTGCGGCGCGTCGCGATCACGCCTGACGGTCGAACCATCGTCTCCGCCGGCGCCGACTCGACGGTCCGTGTGTGGGACCTTTCAGATGGAACGCTCGTGCGGACGTTGCTCGGACACGGCAGCTGGGTGACCAGCGTGGCTATCGCGCCTGACGGCCGACGCATTGTCTCGGCCGGCGGCGGCCTCTGGGGCGCCCGGTCGTGGGTACATGGAGATTCCACGGTCAGGGTGTGGACGCTCGCCGACGGCATGCTGGAAAGAGCGATCCCATTCGAGGTCTCAGGACAGTCCGGCGCGATCGCGACCACCCCGGACGGCCGCTACCTCCTCGCGGCCCACCGCGGCGACGGACCAGCCGCCCTGTTTTCGCTGGCCGACGGTCGCGCGGTCCGGACCTTCAGCCCTCTGGGCAACGTGGCCCTCAGTCGCGACGGGGAATACCTCGCGTCGCGTGGCGGAAGGGCCCTCAGACTGCGAAGTTTCGTCGACGGCATGCTCCTGTGGGATTCCAGAGAAGTGGCCGGCGCGTTGGAGGGTCACAGCTACTGGGTGACGCACGTGGTGGTCACGCCCGATGGGCGGTACATGATCTCGTCCGGTAATGACGGGGCTGTGAAAGTCTGGAGCCTTCCGGAGGCCGATCTCGTGCGAACGCTCTCGCAGGGCGGTGCGGGAGTGCACGGGATGGCTCTATCGGCCGACGGTCGCCACATCGTGGCCGGGGCCGGACAGGGCAGTGGCCTTCTGCGGATACTGAGAACGTCGGACGGTGAGCAACTCACGCAGGTGCGAGATGGCCCAAGCATCACAAGCGTTGGACTGGACGCTGTCGGTCGACACATCGCGTCGTGTGGCGGCGTTGGGGGGATCAGGGTACGGCGGTTCGCTGACGGTGCGCTGCTCCAGAAACTGGGGCTTGACAGGGTGTGGGTCCGGGTAGCCCTGACGGCCGACGGCGAGCACGTCGTCGCCTCTTCCGGCGACAGTAGCATGAGCGTGTGGCGCGCTTCGGACGGGCAGTTGCTGAGAGAGTTCCGGGTCCCGGACGCCGAATACTGCTTCGCGATTCGCGTGACGGCCGATGGGAGATACATCGTTGGCGGTACACGTAGTCCCGCCGGTGGCTCACGCGTGCACGTGTGGCGGTTCGAAGACGGCGAGTTGCTGTCGAGCGGACACCACGACGCCCCGGTTCGGGGCGTTGCGCTCCACCCCGACGGACAGCACGTCGCGTCGGCCAGCATGGACCGGACGATCAAGATATGGCGTCTCAGCGAGAATAGCCGGGGTGGCGCCGACCTCGTGCCCGTTCGGACGCTTGAGGGCGAGGGAGACGGATTCAGCGCCGTCGCCTTCACACCCGATGGCAGCCGGATCGTCGCCGGGAGCATGGACGGGAGCCTGTCGATCTGGGGCGTGCCCTGATCCACGGTAGCCGCCGAAGGCGGCGACGTGGATCTTGGGAGTTCCCTTCGGGAACTCCGGCAGCATGGGCGTGGCCTCGGATGGCATCGTTCGGCCACAAAGTTTCGCGCTGAGTTTGCGCAACGTAGCTAACGACTTACGCGAGATCACGCCATACCCCCCGTGGGGTAGCGATGCACCATTGTGTGCGCAAACCAATCTCCCCATCCGTCTAATGTGCAGTGGACCGTCGCGTGCCGCGGCCGGCTGGCAACAAAGGACGGACTGCATGGAGCATCAGGAGATCAGCCGCCCAATGTCTCGCGGGTCGGGGCCGGCGCTGCCGACCCGTCAGCCATTGCCGTACGCCTCGGCGCGAACTGACGGATCGTGCGGACGGACCGGATCCGATCGGGATATCCACATGCTCCGATTGTAGGTCGGTTGCGCGCACAACACCGCAGCGAGGAGATATCCCATGCCAACCGTCGCAGGCGCCCACTGCCTGACGCGCTTGCTGGTTGCCGCGGCTCTGGTCGCAATCTGCACGTCGGCGCTTGCCGGCACGACGGGCAAGCTATCCGGCGTGGTCACCGACGACGACGGGGCGCCGCTTCCGGG
>CAZSJP010000655.1:0-3164 GCA_964606675.1 uncultured bacterium | reverse complement strand
CGAACGCACGGAAGTGCGCAGCATAGACTGAGTCGGTGCGGCGGGCCCGGTATCCATGCACGCCGCCTCCCATAGCAGAATCCTACGCCCGCCGTTCCTCGTCCGGTATCTGCACGACCGCGCCTTCGGCCTTCAGGCGGGCAATGAGCACGGTTGTGTCCACGTCCGCCGGGCTGCATCCCCCTGACGCGCACATGGCCGCCGCGGCACCCGAGGCCTGAGAGATAGCCATGTTCGGCGCCATGCTGCGCGCCGACTGGAAGGCAGGCTGCGACGCCGAGATGCATCTGCCGGCAAGCAAGACGTTGTCGAGGTCGGCCGGCACGAGGCTCAAGTACGGTATCTCGAACCCCAGATGATCGAAGAAGTACCGGCTGCCGTTGTAGCTCGGCATGGGGTTGGAGCACACGGCCACCGAGTCTTGCAGCGGGCGGCCTGTCAGCGCGTCGTCCTCGGATATCACGTACCGCCCGACGATCCTTCGCGTCTCGCGCACACCGATGATCGCCGCAGTCTCCACGAGCGTCACGTCGGGGTACTCCTCCCGGAGCTTGCCGAGATGCTCTTCCATTTCACGCCTGACGCTGATCTCGGCGGACGTCAGCTCTGCGCCGTCGCTGCAGTCGCACCCATGCACCGTCGGGCCCCACCGCGTTGTCACGCCGTTCATCCAGAGGCGCCGCTCCTCTTCGGACGGCTTCGGCATGCCGACGACTCGGTACATCAGCGTCGCGCTCATCGCCCGCTGATCTGCGTCGGCCATGGTCCCGAACCTGGCACCGGCCCGTGCGGCCAGGTCGCCGTCGCCGTTGGCATCGACGTAGATACGGCCGACGACGGCCTCTCGTCCCGATTTGCTCTCGACCACCGCGGCGATGACGTTGCGGCCGTCGGTCAGGGCGTCGGCGAACAGAGTGTGGAACATTACATTCACACCCGCTTCGGTCAGCATCTCGAGCGCGACAGCCTTCAGTATCTCCGGGTCGAAGCTGACGGCATACGGGCATTCGCCCTTCCGCAACTCCCCGAAATGACCGTGAGCGGTGCATGCACAGGCCCCGCCCTTGTCGAGAAGCCTATCCACGAGTTCCTGGGCGTAGCCGCGCACCGTCTGCAGGTGATCCGGCTTGTGCTCGTTCCGAAAGCCGTTGAAGCTCGTCATAAGGCCGGAGGTCGCCATGCCGAACAGACACCCGAGCCGTTCCACCAGAACCGTCTTCGCGCCCGCCCGCGCCGCGCCGAGTGCGGCCATGAACCCGCCGGGGCCACCACCCGCCACCACAACGTCACACTCGGCCGCCACGGGGAGCTGCTTTGCGGGTTCCATCGTTCTCATTGCGGTCCTCCGGTGTGCCCCAGTTCGGCGCCGGGCGCCATCCACAGCCATCGCGCAGCCGGAATCGGTCCGGCCGCATTCTCAAGGCAACCGACTGCCGCCCCGCGAACCAACCCGGACGCCGGGGCACGTGGTTCAAACCTTCCCTCGCAGCATCCGTGCGACTAGATTCCTTGCGACGGTCGGGCGAAACCGGTATCCGCGAACAGCCCGCGCGCGTCCGATCGGCCACGGCGCAACCGCCAAATCGCGAGGAGCCACTCGTTGCCAAGCCAGGAACACTCCGGCCCGGCCAAGGCCGAGGCGCCGGTCATCAGGTGGTCGGGTATCCGCAAGAGCTTCGGACAGACCGATGTGCTCAAAGGCGTAGACCTCGACGTGAAGGGCGGCGAGACGCTCGCCATCATCGGGCGTTCAGGCATCGGCAAGAGTGTGCTCGTCAAGACGCTGCTCGGCCTGGTCGTGCCCGATTCGGGCGAGATATATCTCGACGGGCATCCGATCGTTTCGGACGCGGCCGGCATGGCACTCTCCCGGCGCACGTGCGGCATGGTGTTCCAGAACTCGGCACTGTTCGACTCGATGACGGTCGCTGAGAACCTCGCGCTGCCCTATTGGGAGAACACCGACATGCCTCGCGACCGAATCGTCGGTCGCATCGGGGTCCTGCTCAAGCAGGTGGGGATGCCCGGCGTCGAGGATCTGATGCCGTCGGAGCTTTCGGGCGGAATGCGCAAACGCGTCGCTCTGGCGCGCGCGCTGGCGGACGAGCCGAACATCGTGCTGTACGATGAACCGACCACCGGGCTCGATCCGGTGATGGCCGGCGCCATCAACGACCTGATCGTGCAGGTGAACGAGGAGTTGGGCGTAACATCCATCGTCGTCACGCACGAGCTGACGACGGTCCGCGCCGTTGCCGACTCCGTGGCGATGCTGCACGACGGGTCCATCGCGTTCCACGGCACCACTGACGAACTGTTCGAGACAACGGACCCGAACGTCAGGCGGTTTCTAGCCGGGTCGGGCCGAAGCGCGGCAGGAGCGGTTCGTTGAAGCCCACCGCCGGAAGAAGCCCGTGGCGACCATGACCGACGCCGACGACGCCTACACAGCCTTGCCGCTGACGGTCGCGACCTGGATTCGGCTGGAAGTGCGGCGGAACGCGTTGTGGTTGGCCGCCTCGGCCGTGCTGGCCGGCGTCGCGGCTGCGCTGGCGACTGCAAGCGCCTGGCTCATGGCGCCCATCGGGATGATGCTGTTCCCCGGCGCCGACCGTGGCCCGGCCGGCTCGGGACCGGGCTCTTTCGTCTCGGAGATGCTGGCCGGCGCCTCCGGCGTGCTTGAGCCCGAAATGGTGGTGGCCGTGGTGGTCGCTGCATACCTGACGAAGAACGTGGCCGAGTACGGGGCACGCCTCTGCTCGGATGCGGTTGCCGCGCAAACCGAGAGCAGGATCAGGCGGCACGTGTGGGAGACGTTCTGGCATGGCACGCGTTGTGAAGCCCGCCCCGACGGGCAGGGGCGCCTCGCTCACTCGCTCATGATCGACGCGCAGGAAGCCTCGCTCGGCCCGCTCATGAACCCGTTGCGAACGCTTGGCGACCCGCTGGTCGCCCTGGGCTATCTTGGCACGATGCTCTGGATCAGCCCGATGGTGAGCCTGGTCATGCTCGCCGTCGCACCATCGGGGATCTGGCTGATCCGCGCCGGCCTCCGAAGCATATCCCGGCGTGCCGATGAGAGGGCGCGATCGCGTGCCTCGCTGGGTACACGGCTGGCGGATCTGATCCGCATGGGCCCCGTCGCGAGGGCACATGGCGCTCAA
>CAZSJP010000654.1:0-3167 GCA_964606675.1 uncultured bacterium | reverse complement strand
CGTGGCTGCCCAGCATGATCGCGGCGGCACCGGAGCGAGATCTCTCGGTCGGAGCATCCACCGTCGCGGACGTCTTGAGACGAAGCGGGCCGCTGGAGACGGAGGAGCTGCGCGTCCGCGCGGGGCTAGCCGATCGCAAGGCGGTCACTGCGGCACTCGAAGATGCCCAGCGCGCGTTCGTCGTTGCGAGGACCGAAGCCAGATACGAGCCTTTCACCTACGTGTGGGGGACGTTCGAGGAGGTGTACGCGGACGACGTGCGCGAAGCCGACGACATCCCGGCCAACCTCGCCCGGCGCAAGATAGTCCGACAGTGGGTGCGGCAGCTCGTCCTTGTGCCGAAGAGACGCCTGGCGAGCATACTGGGCTGGGGCGTGGGCACGGTCGAGGAGGCATTGCGGCCGCTCGTCCGCGAGGGAGCCTTGCTCGACGGTTGCCGAGTCGAACGCACGGCGGGAGAGATGGTCGGCGACGTGGACGTCCTCGCCCGGCTGCCAGGCGAACACCCCGGCTCGTCATAGTCGTTGCCGGCACGCGTGCACGCGCACGCTTGCACGGGCGCCCTGCCGGCGGCTAACTTCTCTCTCACCATGGCGACACACGTACCCAAAACCTTCGGGGAAATCCCGCAACTGCTCGATACGGCTGTTACGGCAGGCTCGTACGACGGCGTTCACCTCGGGCATCGGGCGATGGCCGACCGCGTCCATTCAATTGGCGCCGAGCGGGGCCTGGCGTCGGTTCTGGTGACGTTCCACCCCCACCACCGAGTGTTCTTCGGTCGCGCGGACGAGCCGTTCATGCTGACCGACCTCGAGGAGAAGCTCGCGCTCCTGTCCGATACGCGCATGGACCACCTCGTGGTGCTTCCGTTCGTCTCGGAGCTGGCCGGGATGGATTCGACCGAGTTCATGCAACGCGTTCTCGTCGAGGCTCTCGGGGCGAGACTGTTCCTCGTCGGACACGATCAGGCCATCGGGCGCGATCAGATCAGAGGGCCTGAGAGCCTTTCGGTGGAGGCCGAGGGCATGCAGCTCGAAGTCGAGTCGATAGACCCCGTCGCCCTTGGTGCCGAACCGGTTTCGAGCACGGCGATACGCGGCATGCTGATGGCGGGCGATGTCCGGCGGGCCAGAGAAGCGCTGGGGGCACCGTACACGCTAGGAGGGCGGGTGGTCCATGGCGACGGGAGAGGCCGGGAATTGGGATACCCGACCGCGAATCTGGAAATCGCGGAGCCGTTCAAGCTGGTGCCGGCGCCCGGCATCTACGCGATTCGGGCCGAGGGTCGCGGCGTCGAGGCCGACGGAATGCTCTATGTCGGCAATCGGCCCACGTTTGGCCAGGGGGCGCGTGCGGTGGAGGCTTTCCTGATGGACTACGAGGGCGATCTCTACGGCCGGACGCTCCGCGTCCACCTTCTGGAACGGCTGCGCGGCGACGTGCGCTTCGAGAGCGCTGACGATCTAGCGCGGCAGATGAGGGCCGACGAGGTATCTGCGCGGCGGTTCTTCGAGGATGCCCGTCGTGCCCTTCGAGAACTCCGAGGGTGTTGATCCGCCATCGCGGGTGTTCCTCGGGATGTGCCCGCAACCTGATGTAGGGACGACGCTTGCGTCGTCCGCACGCCAGCCCGCCGCTATTCCGAGCGATCCATCGCACAACGATGAGAGTCGAGGAATCTCCGGCGGGGTGTTGTCCGCACACAGTAGGGGCACGGCGTTGTCAAGAGCCACGACATGGGTAACGGGTCCTGCCACGGCATGGGCTGGTGCCCTGCGCGGTACGCCGACGTCGGGATCTCCGAGGGCGCTTGCTTGACGGTGCGGCGCTGGAAGCGTAAGTTGCAGTTGCGCGAGCATACGGCTGGGGGACGGTGTGCAAAAGGATGGAACATGGTGAAAGTAACGTATCACGGACATGCGTGTGTGCAGTTCGAAGGCGAGGCCGGCGCGGTCATCGTCGACCCGTTCATCACGGATAATCCTGTAGCTACCACGAGTCCGGACGACGTCGACGTCGATGCGGTGATCCTGACTCACGTGCACCCCGATCACCTGGGCGACGCGGTGGCGATAGCGAAGCGGCTCGAAGTCCCGATCATCGGTACGTACGAGACGGTGACGTACTGCACGGAGAAGCATGGCGTCGAAGGGCACGCGATGCACGTCGGGGGCCAGCACCGCTTCGATTTCGGGCGAGTCCGTCTTGTCGCGGCTCAGCACGGCAGCTACGCGCCGGAAGGATACGGTCTTGGGCCGGCTTGCGGCGTGGTGATGGATTTCGACCCTACCACGGTGTACCATGCCGGCGACACCGGCCTGACGCTCGACATGAAACTCCTCGGCGGCGTGATCGAGAACATAGACCTGGCCTGCCTGCCGATCGGCGGCAACTACACCATGGACGTGGCCGATGCGGTGCTGGCAACCGAGTTCATCAGCCCGCGGATCGCGATGCCGATCCACTTCAACACCTGGCCGCTCATCGAGGCCGATCCGAGGGACTTCGCCAAACGGGTCGAGTGCGACGCGCTTGTGCTCGATCCCGGCGAGGACGTGGAAGTCGAGTGACGACGCACCGTGGCCTTCGAGCGAATCTCGTTGGCAACGTCGGCGGCCGGACGTCCAAGTCGGCGGCTGCCTGCCGCAACGCACGACGAAGAGCGCCCGACCCCACCCCGACTGAGAGAACCGCGCCTTGAGCAACTATACTCCGCCCATGGTGATCGGCCATCGCGGTTCCATGGGAACCCACGTAGAGAACACCATTCCGTCGTTCCAGGAGGCCATAGGGGCCGGTGCCGAGGCCATCGAGCTGGATGTCCGGGTCTGCGCATCGGGCGAACTCGTCGTCATGCACGACGGGTCGCTATCGCATCTCGCCGGGGTCGACGCGAACGTCTCCGATGTCGATTGGCACGAATTGGCGGCGATGCGCCTTCAGGACCCCGCCGTGCCGGGTCAGACCGGATACCTCTGTCTGCTCGACCATCTGCTGGACGATCCGACTATCGCGCAGGCGCTGGCGAACGCGCTGCTGTTGTGCATCGAGATCAAGGCACGCGAGGCTGCCGACATCGCGGCGGAGTGGATCCGGCAGAACCGCCTTGCGGCTAACGCGATCGTGTATTCGTTCCACCCGGAGGACCTCGAGGTCGCGAAACG
>CAZSJP010000653.1:2171-3168 GCA_964606675.1 uncultured bacterium | reverse complement strand
ATGGGAATGCCGGTAGTAGTGAATCGGTCATGACCCTCTCCCCTCATCCGGGTCCCGGCAATTCGCGGCCGAGCGCGGGTTGATCCTGCGTTCGCTCGGTGCGATAGTCACCAGCCGGTCCACAATCGGCAGATTCGGTAACGATGTCGAACGTTCTCGCGGGTGGGAAGCCCTGGGGCTGATTCGGTCCCTGCCCGAATCGGGAAGCCACGATGAAGTGCACGATTCTCGACGACGAGCAGATAGAGCGCGTCCACGCGGCCTCGATCCAGGTGCTCGACACGGTCGGCGTGATGGTCCCGCACGAGGACATGCTGGACCGGCTGGAGGATGCCGGGGCAGCCATCGACCGGGCCGCGATGCGGGCGCGCATTCCGGAAAGGCTTGTGTCCAACGCGCTGGCCCGTGCAGGAAAGCGCTTCACTCTCTACGGTCGCGACCTGACGCGGACAGCCGTTTTCGGCGCCGGCTGCAGAAACTACAACAGCATCGCCGGCGAGGCCGCGTGGGTCGATGAGGCCGGCGGTGAACGTCACACGGCGTTGCTCGCGGATACATCGGTGGCATCCCGCTTCGCCGATGCGATGCCGAACATCAACGTCGTGGGCGCCATGGCCGACGCGCAGGATGTCCCGCCGAAGGCGCGGCCCGTGGCGGTCTTCGGGGAATTGCTGAGAAACACGACGAAGCCGGTTCATTTCTGGTTCCACGATCGGGCTTCGGCGCGCTTCGTCGTCGACGCGCTCATCGCGGCTCGTGGAGACGAGGCCCGGGCATCCAGCCATCCGCTGTGCTATCCGTTCCTGGAGCCGATCAGCCCGCTCCGCTTCCCGCACGACGGCATCGACCTTCTCTATGAGACCGCACGCCTGAACCTGCCGGTGCCCATCGGGCCGATGGCGCAGATGGGCCTCTCAGCACCGGGCACGGTATCGGGCACGATCGTTCAGGAGAACGCGGAGATATTGGCCGGTATCTGCATCGTGCAGCTTGTGCG
>CAZSJP010000653.1:0-2113 GCA_964606675.1 uncultured bacterium | reverse complement strand
TGTGCGAACGGGCCTGCCGGTATGCTACGGAGGGATATGCCACGCGTTCGACATGGCGACGACTCAACTGGTGTTCGGAGGGCCCGAGCAGGCCATATTCGGCGTCGCCATGGCGCAGATGGGCAAGCACTACGGGCTGCCGGTCTACATAAATGTCGGCCTGACGGACTCGAAGCGACCGGACGCGCAGGCGGGCCTCGAAGTGGGAACAACGCTCGCGCTCGGCGCCGCGGCGGGGGCGGACATTTTCGGGCACATGGGAATCTCCGGCGTGGACCAGGCCGCGTCCCTCGACATGCTGGTGCTGCAAGACGAGATCATCGGGTACGTCGAGAGCACGATGCGAGACATAGACTTCAGCGACGATGCCATCGGCCTCGACGCGATCGAGAGTGCCGGCACGGGCGGCGGCTTCGTCGACAGCGACCACACCTTGCGCCACTTCCGGAAGGAACTGTGGTTTCCGAAGCTCCTGGATCGTCGGTACTACGAGGCGTGGCGAGAGTCGGGGGCTGTCGACACAGAAGAGAAATGCCGCGAGCGGAAAGAGGCTGTCTTGGCTTCGCACGAGACCGAACCGCTCGCGCCGGAGATCGATCGCGAGATCGAGCGGATCGTGCGTGCGGCGATTCGTGAGTCCGGGCAGACTGAGGGAGCGGCCTGACCGTGCTGATACGAGCGACAATCGTGGCGCTGGTCTGTGTGGCGTTCGTTCTGGCCGGGTGCGGAAGCACCGCCGAACGAGAGGGAACGGCGGCGGCAGCGTTGGTCGATAGCGTTGCCGCACTGCCGACTGTCGCGGTTGCCGCACGGCGGGAGATCGACCGGGCGAAGGCCGCACTGGCGAAAGGCGACAGCCTGCTTGCTGAGGGCGACGATACGTCGGCTCGCGAGCGTTTCGCGGCGACGACCGTGTTGGCGCGGCTGGCCGTTGTGGTAGCGGAAATGTGGGGGCCGGACGACACGTCGGCCACGTTAAGCGCCGACTAGCGCGCATCTGGCGTTGTCGGAATGCCCACCCGCTGGTATACTTATTCTGAACGCTGGTGCTCCCGGCGATTCGCGAGGCATGTAGGTCGTTCATGTCGTGCGGTCGCCACGTTCCCGCAAGGCGTTGTGCGACAGTGGCGGCGCCACTTTCTCACGGGGCTTGTTCGGGGCCGATGGAACGACCGGAATACATAGTCTGTCGTGGTACGGAACGGCGGCTCCGGATGGCGCCGCATGGTCGCGATACCGCTTGATAGGTCGTAAACGTCCGTTCTCAGAAATGGTGAGGAGGAACCTCCATGTTTCGCATGCATCGGAGCACACGGCTATTCGGAATTGCCGTGATGGCGCTCGCCTACGTACTGGCCGGCTGTGCCAAGCCGCCCACTGAAGAGATCAATGCCGCACAGGCGGCGATCGACTCGGTGAAGGCCCTGCCCGACGTGCAGACTTACGCTATGGCGGAAGTACGCGCTGCCGAGCAGGATCTGGGTCGTGTACGCCAGATGGTGGAAGAGAAGCGATACGACGAAGCCCGCGCAGCTCTGCCCGCCGTCGGTAGCAAGGCTCGCGGCTCCGTCGCGGCAGCGTCCAGCGCCAAAGAGCAGGCCCGAGTCGGCGCCGAGAGAGCAATCGCCGATGCAAAGGCGGCGATCGCGACGGCCGAGGAGAAGATTCCTCAGGCTCCGCGTTGGGGTAAGGGTGCCATCCGCGACCGCACGGTCCTGACGGATGACGTCACTGCCGCCAAGGCCAGCGTTGAAGCGGCTGAGGCAGCCTACGGCGGCCTCGACTACGCTGCGGCCTCCGCCAGTGCACGCGCGGCGATGGGCAAGGCGAACGTGGTGACCCAGGCCGTCGACGACGCTTTGGCCCTGCGCAACCGCGGTAGGTAGCTAGAGCAGCAGAGCGCAATGAAAACGCTGAAACTGAGCATTCTCGTGGCAGCCCTGATTGCGGTGCCGATGATGCTCGGCGCAGGCGGTTCGGATCAGTTTGCAGGGGGAACGGTCAATTCCGGCCGTTCCCCTTTTGCAGTCGCCGCGCAGTCGGAAGCCGAACCACTACCGGCAGAGCACGAACTCGCCATCGAACAGACCCACGAACCGGGCGAGTCTCTAAG
>CAZSJP010000652.1:1747-3169 GCA_964606675.1 uncultured bacterium | reverse complement strand
GGCATGGCGCGGATATATGACGTGCCCAGCGGCGGTGGCTGGATCGAGCTCGTGCACAGCAGCGACGGTCTCCAGTGGTTCCGCGAGCCGCAGCGAGAACCCTACATGGCGCCACGTCCCGGCACGTGGGACCATCCGATGCTGCTGACGACTGTTACGTCGCCACCCGTCCAGATGGGGGACGATCTATGGATCTACCACACCGGATCGAACACGTCTCACCATGAAGGGGGAGGCTACGACGGTCGCGGTATAGGCTGCCGCACTGTTCGCGCTGGGCGGTGGGTCGGATACCACTCGGCGGACGTCGAGGCGGAGATGCTGACCCATCCGATACATGCCGGATCACGGCTGACGCTCAACGCGGCAACGCGCCCTAAGGGCTGGATTCGCGTCGGCGTTGTTGGCGAGTGGGGAGACGAGATCGCGGGCTGCGGCATCGGGGACGCGACTCCCATCGGTGGCGACTCAATCTCCCATGAAGTGCGATGGGGAGAGACCGCCCGGCTGGTGCCCAGACACGAGTCGGTCCGGCTGCGCATCCGCTCCGAGAACGCGTCGGTGTGGGGGTTCGACATGTTCGACTGACACGGTTGCCGCGGACGTTCCATCCAGAGTCCGAAGAGTGGGAAACTTCGGTATGGAGTCAGGGTAATCAAGTGGTGCAGGAAGCGCTGGCGAGTTTGAGCCCATAGCGTCGCGCCGTGTCCCGCTTGCGGCTCACGCGCTTGATGCACTGCAGCCGCTCACGGACAACGACGCGGCAATCCGCGCTTGTCACTCATCACATCCCCCCCAACCGATACCTGATCAACCCCTGCTCGACGTCGTGCGCATGCGTCGCCTAGAGCGAGGACGCGCACGTAGGCTCGAGTTGGCGGGCTACTGTCATTGCTCAAGAAAGAGAACGACCCGAATCGAGATAATGGGCCTTCACAGGCGTCGCTTGTAGCGCGATTGCAGGGAAATCGACTCGCATAGCGTGTCACTGAGTGAAACGCTCGACACGATTCCATGCGCGTTGGCGCGCATGCTCCAGGGGGTTTCGGCAACATCGTCAGATCCGGATAGTGACGCTATCTCACCAACGACATTCTCCTCACCAGCGCCCCCTCAGCGCTCTTCGGGCGATACAGATACACGTCGCTCACAACTGACTTGCCACGCGAGCCGGCTCCGCCCCAGCGACGCCACTATGGGGCCTTCCACACCCGAATCGTGCGGTCGTCGCTGCCCGAGACGACGTACTGGCCGTCCGCGCTGATCGCAACACTCGGCACGTAGCTTGTATGTTCGGTGAACGTCCGCACGGTGTCTCCGCCCATACGCCAAAGGCGGACCGTGTGATCGACGCTGCTTGAGGCCACGAAATCCCCATCGGGACTTGCGGCGACACCCAGCACGTAACTACTTGTATGTCCC
>CAZSJP010000652.1:0-1737 GCA_964606675.1 uncultured bacterium | reverse complement strand
ACCGTGCCTTCCCCGCTGCCCGAGACCACGAACTCTCCTGCGGGGGGCACTCCGACGCATCGCACCCAGTACGTATGTCCCGACATCGTCTTCTCGAGCGTGCCGTCGCTCAGGCGCCATACGTGGACGGTCTTGTCGTCGCTGCCTGAGATCGCGTATTGCCCGTCGGGAGTCACAGCGACACACCTCACCCAGTCGGTGTGTCCCGTTCGCGTCCACACACTCGCGCCGTCGCTCAAGCGCCATATGCGAACCGTGTTGTCGTCGCCTCCCGATACAACGTATTGCCCATCGGGAGTCACGGCGACGCCGCGCACCCAGTCCGTATGTCCAGCGAATATCCGCACGAAAGTGCCATCGCTCAGGCGCCACATGCGAACCGTTTTGTCGGCACTACCTGAGATTACGTGTTGCCCATCCGGAGTCAACGCAACGCTTTGCACGCCGCCAAGGTGCCCCGTCAGGGCCCGTTCATAATGCGCAGTAGATACGTCGTAGAACTCAGAGACGGTGACAATCGTCGTTGCTACGCTGGTGCTTCCGGCATCATCGGTCACTCGGAGGTGGGCCGTGTAGGTACCTGCGACGGCGTAGATGTGGCTCGCATCCTCGGCAGTTCCCGATTCCCAGTCATACGTACCGTCCCCATCGAAGTCCCACTCGAACTTCACGAGTTCCCCATCCTCATCGGTCGCCGAGCCAACCAGCTGTAACTCTGTGCCGATCCTGACCCTGTACGGGCCGCCGGCATCCGCTTCGGGCGGCACGTTTGGGACGTCAGTCCCGTCATCCCCGCCGAAGATGCACCCCGCGGGGAGACAGCATAGAAGCATGACGGCGCGCAGTAACGCCGCGCAAGTTGTGCGACCGGACCTGGCGAACATGGCACACCTCCTCAGGAAGACCAAACGTACGCTCCACGCAGCATTGACCTCTTCGTAGGAATATAGGCAGAACCCATGGCTGCTGCGTCCGGTACCCTCGTGGTAGTGTTACCGATTGCGAAGAGCCGCGACCCGAATCGTGATATTCGCCGTTCCGGAACGTGTCAGTAGTTGGCACGAGCTGCCTAGTTCTGCTTTCGGCCCACTATCATGACTCACCACCAAACGACAATCGCCGCCCCGAGAACCGAGATGGCAGAGGAGCTTCTCTTGCGCGTGGCAGTTGAGGCCGCGAACGCCTCAGTTGCCATGCGGATTTCCGATCAGTGTCATACTCAGCTTGCTCTCGAACACGAGAAGCGCGTACACTCTCCAACATGGCGTGTCGATCTCTATCGACGTGGAGGTCTGAAGTTCATCTGCAGCAGGAGGTCGCGATGGTACGCAAGTTGTGCATTGTTGGGCTGATGGTCGCTGCTCTGTTGGTCTTGATGACGACGAGAGCAAGCGCAGCGGAGGGGAACACAAGGGCGTACGCCGGGCTTCTCGGCGCTGGCGCTTCATGGCACAGTTCGCTCGCGGAGCACTTCGACTGGGGACTGAAAGTCGAGGGTGGATATCTTGCGAAATACAGTGGCATATCTGCGCAAGCCCTCGTTCGATTCACGATCCCACCAGAGCACGAAGTCCCACTGTATTTCGAACTCGGATTAGGGCCCCGATTTGCCATCGGTGACGAGTCCGGCATCAAGCCATTGTGGGGATCGTTTGCCATAGGGGCCAACTTCGATGGATGGTCTCTGTTCATTCAAGGCGGCGCTCCCACCATCGGTATATCCATCCCGATCTAGAT
>CAZSJP010000651.1:0-3173 GCA_964606675.1 uncultured bacterium | reverse complement strand
AGCCCGCCGACTTGTATCATCGAGACCGCGAAGTCGGCATCGCGGAGCGCTTCGGCCCTGTCCGTGGTGGCGGAGAACGTGCACGAAAGCGAGTTCTGCCGCCTCATGTTCTCCATCGTCCGGATGGCCAGGTCCAACCGGACGGGGTCGACGTCCATCAACGCGAAGTGCGCGTCCTGAAGCGACTCGTAGTAGAGCGCGTCCCGGATCAGCCCGCGGCAGAACCCGGCGCTTCCGGCGCCCATCATCGCGATCCGGGCCATCGTGCTCCCCTTCGACATGGCCGGCTACTCGCCGCGAAGCCCATTCACAAGCCGACTGAAGCTTGCGAGCGATACGTCCGGCGGCACCGAGTGATCGACCGCCGGGAAGTACCTACCCGCGTCGCAAAGCCGTTTTGCCTTGTCGGTCTCTCGCTCAAGCGCCTCGCCACCGGCCGCGACCGATCGCTTGTCGATGTTGCCCGCAAGGACGATGTCCGAACCGTACCGGCGCTTCAGCACTTCCGCATCGGTGCCGGCGGCGACCTCCAGTGGTGAGAAGCCGTTGACGCCAACCTCCATCCACAACGGCACGAGCTCGTCGATGTAGCCGTCGCTGTCGACGAAGATCGTGTCGATACCGTTCTCACGCAGTAAGTTGCAGATCGAGACGTATCGCGGCTGGATGAACTCCCGAAACATCTCGGGCGAGAGAAACGAGCGCCCCTTGAACGCGATGTCCTCCCCGAATGACGCGAAGTCGAAGTCGACCTCGGCGACAGCGCGTTTCACCAGTGCGAGGAAGAACCATTCGAGATGCTCCATCATCTCGTGCACGAGCGAAGGATCGTCGTAGAAGAGCATGCACAAGTTCTCGGTGCCGACCCATCTTTGGAGCGTGTGGCCGTAGAAGCTGCCCGACGCGACTCCGAGCGGATAGTCGCGACCGCTCCACTCGGCCACGAGACGCTCCCACCGCTCGCCGAACCTGGCGGGAGTGCCCGGGTCGAGTCGCTCTGCGAACGCCCGGAAGTCGCTCCGGCTCTTGATGGGGAAGTCCAGCCACTGTGGCATCTTCGAGTTCTCGTTGGCCTTGAAGACGCGCTTCGTCAGACCGATCGCGTCCACCACCACCTTCGTCTCCTCGTCCTCGGAGAGCATCCGCTCCTCGAACGGCGGCAGAGGCGCGTACGGCGCCGCTCCGAAGAACTCGATTCGGTCGAGGCCGAAGAACTCGCGGGGCGAGGCGTCCGGCGGCATCCCCTGCTCGGACCAGCGCTCGACCGTCTCATCCATAAACCAGGCGTGGTTCAGGTTGTACGGCAGAAACGCCTCGCCGGTCAGGTCGCCGCTCGCGATGGCTCTGAATCTCTCTCGCTCGTTCATGTGGCTCGCCTTCGTGCGACCGCGACGAGTCGCAAATATCCGGCCGCAGGCCGGATACACGGCTACCAGCCGTGAATATCCGGTTACCAGCCGGATATATGGTGGAACACCGGCCACGCGTCGTCGGCGTAGAACCGATGTCCGCCCTCTCCGACGACGAGTCGACACGCGTCCGGCGCGCCGGCGGCGGCGTAGATCTGCCGGATCGTCTCGAACATCTCCTCGACGCCATGGAACGGAAAGATGGGGTCCTCGCGACCCGCCACGACGACCATCGGCCTCGGAGCGATCATGCACGCGACGTCCGCCATCTCGAACCATCGCAAGAACCCAGGGATGTAGTTGTCCATGCAATGATCGATCATGCCGGCCGAATCTCGAAAGGTGCAGACGTAACTCGACGGCATGGCGACCGATATCCGGGGATCCAGGCATGCAGCGAAGTACGTGGTCGTCCCGCCACCTGAGTTGCCCATGCAGCCGACGCGCGAGGTGTCGACCTCCGGGAACTCGGCCAAAGCGTCGATGGCACGCGACACGTCCCAGGCGCGCTCGCCGGTCATCGTACGGCCCAGCAGCAGCGCCACCATCGAGCCGTGATGGCACGGATGATCGACGAAGTGAACGTGCTCCGGGCGCCCGTCGTGTCTTTCGCCGAGGCAACGCTGCTCCATCACGAGCGCGGCGTACCCTTCGCGCACCGTGCGAATACCGAAGTCGCGGTCGCCACCAGAGATCGTCTCTTCGTCGCCGTCGTACTTGGGGCGGCCAAGCGAGATGTGCATGCCGGTCGAGTGCCCCTGCAAGCAGATCACAACCGGGACCGGACCCGATCCGCCCTTCGGCAGCAACAAGTGGCAGGGGACTTCCGCGAACGGCTCCGATGTGAAGTGGAAGCGTGTCTCGCGGAAGTCGTCACGATCCTCTTCCCACTCGACCGTCAGCTCCAACGGGACGGGATCGGGCATGGACCCGACTATCTCGCGCAGCTTCGCGTCGACTTCGCGCCGCCACGTGCCGAAGTCCTTGTCCGGGTCGTACCGCAGGATGCGCGGCGCGATGCCCATCAGGTGCTCGTGGCACACCTGCGGATCGTATGTCGCCATTGCCTCTCCTTCGCGCTCAGTGGCCCGCGGTCTGCTCCCGGCCGCAAGTATCCGGCTACAGGCCGGATACACGGCTACCAGCTGCTGATCTCGTGGAACTGCGGCCACGCCTCGTCGGCGTAGAACCGATGACCGCCATCTCCGACGACGAGGCGACACGCGTCCGGCGCGCCGGCGGCGGCGTAGATCTGCCGGATCGTCTCGAACGTCTTCTTCACCGCGGCGATGGGGAATATGTCGTCATCGCGGCCCGCCACGACCACGATCGGGCGCGGCGCGATCAGGCACGCCAGATCGCCCATCTCGAACCATCGGAGCGCGCCGGGCAGGTAGTTGTCGGGGCAATGATCGATGCTGCCTATGGAGTCCCAGAACGTGCACACGTAGCACGACGGCATCGCGACCGATATCCGCGGCTCCAGGCACGAAGCGAAGTACGTGATCGTGCCGCCGCCGGAGTTGCCCATGCACGCGATGCGGGATGTGTCCAAGTCGGGGAACACGTCCAGCGTGTCGATCGCGCGCGAAACATCCCACACTCGCTCGCCGATCATCGTGCGACCGAGCAACAGCGAGACCATCGACGCGTGCAGGCATCCCGACTTCGACCCGCGGTTCCCCCTCACGTCGTTCCGCTCGCCGAAGCATCGCTGCTCCATCACCAGCGCGGCATGTCCCTCACGCACGGTGCGGATGCCGA
>CAZSJP010000650.1:2739-3174 GCA_964606675.1 uncultured bacterium | reverse complement strand
AACTGCACGTCTGCATCGAACAGCACGTCCACGCCGGGCTCAATGGTGAGAGTGTCGCTGGCTGCCACGGTGCACTGGCCGGTGATGTTGTACTGCGCGTTAGGGGCCACCCAGGCAGTCGTCGCGATCATGCCGCTGATATCTCGGTTTCGTGGCCACCCTTGGTCGAAGTAGTACGCTCCCATGTCCGCCGGCGTGCCGTCGGGATCGTAATCTCTCGCGGGGTCGCCGGCATCTATGCAGGGCGAGCCGGCCTGCAAGCGGTAGTCGCCGTGCGCAGCGTCCACGAAAAGCGGATCGGCGTCGATGTTGCCCGTGCCCGGGTACCCGCCCCGAATGTCCGAGTAGGTGACTATGGGAGAGCCGTGGATCTCGCCGCCGGGTGCCGAGTTTCCACTTACGACGCAGTACGTTAGCGTCGAGGCGCCAGACAGC
>CAZSJP010000650.1:0-2729 GCA_964606675.1 uncultured bacterium | reverse complement strand
CCCGCCGCCTCGCGCAGCCGCCGAGTTGTCGCTGATCGTACAATTTGTGAGTGTCGAGGTGCCGCGCAGCCCGCCGGCGTACATCGCGGAGTTGCCGCTGATCGTGCAGTCTATCAGCGTTGCACCATAGGCCCAGCACAGCCCGCCGCCCCACCCATTGGCGACGTTGTTCGTGACGGAACTGCCGCGCATTTCGAAGCGCGTACCCTCATCCGCATCCCCGAAACTGATACCGCCGCCATCGTCACCGGCGTGATTGCCGCTGACAATGCAGTCCGTCATGAAGACCGCCGCGCCCGCTTCCATGTGGAGTCCGCCGCCGTCACGAAGGGCTGTGTTTCCGCTGAGTACCGAGTTGGCGATGTCGAGCGTGGGCCCCCGAATAAGTAGCGCGCCGCCGTTGTAGTACGGGAAGACCTCAACTTGATAGTCTGCGTCGCTGACACGGACATAGTGCATCGTGCTCGAGTCGCTGCCGGTCATGCATATGCCGCCCCACTTGCCAGCAGTCCCTCTGACGAAACGGATGCCGTCTTGCTCGGTACCCACGGCGTCGATCGCGCCATCGACGAAGAACTGCACGTCGGCATCGAACAGCACGTCCACCCCCGGACCGATAGTGAGCGTGTTGCCGGCCGGCACAGTGACTGTACCAGTGACGCGATACGGCGAGTTGGCCTGGGTCCAGGTGGTAGTCGCGATGGTGCCGGACACGGTAGCGGCAGGCGCCGAGATCGCCACAAGGGCAAGCAGCAGTGACGCACCGACGGCGGATCGACTCAACATGGCTGTTCTCCTCGTGATGGCTGCACGTGAGACTATTGCAGACCATACTCTGGAAGGTACTGTGCTCGTCGGTCTTGTCAATGCAACAATGGTGGATGTCCGTCCATGCAATACTGCCGTTCAAACCCATGCGCCGAACCGGCCCCGCGCATGTGGGGCTTCACGGGCATCGCCGATATCCTAACAAGTTTGCCCTGCATCGGCTAAGGCATCATTGACCGGCGCAGCCATCGGGTCGTCCGCAGCCCGCGACAGTTGTAACACCGATCTCCGGCGGTAGACGCCCATCTGCTGGGGCGGCCGCCCTTGCGAGCGCTCCGCGCTCACCCGCGGAGTGGCTGTCTGCGGCATTGTCGGGTACATTCGGACGCGTCGACCGGAAGGAGCGAACGATGCTGGCAGGAACGAAACGGGCGTGCGATGGTTGCCTGCGGGCTGCCGTCGCCGTCGCAGCGTGTGTAGCCGGCTGCACCGCGGTGAGGAACGCCGTCGAGGCGCCGAGCGTCACGTACCGAGCGTTCGAAATCGACTCGATCGCATTCGACGGCGTCGCCGCCCACATACTCTTCGACGTCCGGAACCCGAACTCGTTCAGCGTGCCTGTCGCGGGCTACCGCTACGCCATCAGGGTCGGCACGGTGCAGATCGCCGAGGACACGAGCGGGGTGCAATTCGACATACCCGGCGCAGGCACCACCGAGATCTCGGTGCCCATCTCCGTGCAGTTCTCCGACCTGATTCGCGCCGCGAGCGAACTGGACGGCCGTGAGACGTGGCCTTATTCGGTCGAGGGCGAGCTGACGATCGGCTCGGGTTCGCTCATGGGCGTCTCGGTGCAATTCTCTCACGCCAGCGAAATGCAGCGTCCATTGGCGCCGGAGATATCCATCGCGCGGGTGCGAGCGCGGTCGGCATCGTCCGACGGCGCGGTGTTCGACGTCTCCCTGCGGATCGACAACCGCGGGCACACAGCCTGCACCGTCCGGGGGCTCGCCGGACGGATTGAGATCAACGGGCGCCGCGTGTTGGAGTTGGCCGCGGCCGGCGATTCGATCTCGATCTCTCAGGGGCAAACGCAATTGGTCGAGTTGACCGCGCGCGTCGGCCTCGCCGAGATGCTGGGCGCTATCGGGCGGGCGGCGAGCGGCGGAACTGCAGAATACAGGATCGTCGGCCAGGCTTTGGTCAGCTCCGAAGAGTTCGGTGAGTTGCCGCTGAAGCTCGACGAATCGGGCACTGTAGGCCTCGGCCGATAGCCGCCGGCAGCACCCGGTACGCCATCGATGACGAAATCTCGCCTGTCGACTTGCCAGACGAGCCGATAGGTTGTAGCTTTACAGTGATGTGGTGTTGGATGAACAGAATAGGTGGGGTCGCTTGATGCGCTGGACGACAGCCGGCGGGCTGATCCTCACCCTCGCGATTGCCGGCCTGGCAGTGGGCGTCTCGGAGTCCGGGCGATACGTTCCAGGCGGTACGTCTGCACTGCCCGGCACACAGTCGTCCTGCCAGACCTGCCACGTCTCGGCGTCTCCTACCTACGCGGATCTCAACCCCTTCGGACGTCAGGTTGGGGACAACCTGACCGGCGGCGTTCCCGATTGGCGCAAGCTATATAACCTCGACGCCGACAAAGATGGCTACACCAACGGCGACGAGCTTGGCGATCCGGCAGGCAGGTGGCGCGCGGGGCAGCGCGATCCAAGCATCGAGATGTCGAATCCGGGCGACCCGAACAGCAAACCCTCTCGCGTCGCGGCGATCTAGGGTCTTGAGCCGACGGCATGGCACGTGATCAAGACTCTGTTCCGCAAACCCGCTCGCCCGAACTAAACTCTCCGATCACCGTCGCTTCTCCCTGGCAGGGCCGACCCCAAGGCATATCTACGCGTACGCCCGGTGCCTGCGTGGCGCTTGGGCGCAGCGCGCGCCGACACGATATT
>CAZSJP010000649.1:0-3180 GCA_964606675.1 uncultured bacterium | reverse complement strand
GCCGCTTACCGACGTCGGCGGAAACACTGTCGGCTCGATCTCTGTCTTCAGCGATATCACCGAAAGCAGACACGTCGAGCGAGAGCGCGTTCGCCTCGCCGCCGCCGTCGAGCAAACCGCAGACGTTGTGGTTGTGACCAGTACCGACGGCGAGATACAATACGTGAACCCAGCATTCGAGGTTGTCACGGGCTACACTCGCGACGAAGCGATGGGACAGAATCCGCGCATCCTGCGATCCGGCCGACACGACGAGGAGTTCTACAGGGAGATGTGGGACACCATCGGGCGCGGCGAAGTATGGAGCGGCAATATTGTAAATCGAAAGAAAGACAACCGGTTATACGAGGAAATGGCGACGGTCTCCCCCATTCGCGACGCCGCGGGTGCCACGATCAACTACGTGAAGGTATCTCACGACATCACAGAGAGTATCCGACTGGAAGAAGAACTACGCCAAGCGCAGAAGATGGAAGCGATAGGGCGGCTTGCCGGTGGGATCGCACATGACTTCAACAACCTTCTGGCCGCGATGTCGGGTAACGTCGAACTGATGCGAATCGAGCTGCCGGACGACCACCAGGTACGTCCGTCGGTGGAAGAGGTCGGACGCGGAATAGACCGGGCCGCCGATCTTACGGGGCAACTGTTGGCGTTCAGCAGGAAGGCCACCGTCAAGCCCGCGGTGCTCGACCTGAGCAACGTGGTGACCGAAATGGACAGGATGCTGCGACGCATAATCGGTGAGCAGATCGAGGTCGTCACGCGGCTTCGGCCCGAGCCCTGCCACATCCGAGCCGACCGAGGGCATCTTGAGCAGATCGTGCTGAACCTGGCGATCAACGCGCGGGATGCCATGCCGGCCGGCGGGTCGCTCACGATCGAGACGTCCGCGGTGACGCTCGACGACGGCGACTTGGCGTCGCACCCCGGCCTTGCGGCGGGGCCGCACGCGATGCTGACGGTCAGCGATACCGGACTGGGCATGGACGAAGAGACACGCGCCCGGTTGTTCGAGCCGTTCTTCAGCACAAAAGGGGACAAGGGCACGGGGCTCGGACTCGCGACGGTGTACGGCATAGCGCGACAGCACGGCGGAGCGATCATCGTCCGTTCCGAAGCTGGCCGAGGGAGCACCTTCAGCGTCTACTTCCCGCTCGTGGACGATCCGCTCACGGTGGAGCGCGCGACTCGACATACCATTCTTCTCGGGGAAGACAACACGATCCTGGTGCTCGATGACGAGACGAGCGTGCTGAACGTGGCGACACAGTTGCTCGAACAATACGGCTACAAGGTGTTGCGGGCCGACAGCGGCATCAAGGCAGTCGATCTGTTCAACGAGCGCGCCGACGAGATCGATCTTCTGCTCACCGACGTCGTCCTACCCGACATGAGCGGCAAGCAGGTGGCGGACAAGCTCCACGAGACTCGTCCGGATCTTCCGGTGCTGTATACATCGGGCTATACCGACGAGGCCGTCATCAAACATGGCGTGTTGCCCGACGACGTCCCGTTCATCGCGAAGCCCTACCACAGCGTCGATCTGTTGGAGAGGATTCGCGAGCTTATCTGCGGCCCCGAGGGGTGATCTCGCCCGGCGAAGGCTCGGCTACCCCACTCGATCCGCACTAACGCATCAATCCCCTCTCAGTAGGAGCATTCCGCATGCCCGTCGACAAGATGCCTGAGGGTCCCTATGGCGAAATCCCGTCGCATTGGCGCGAGTGGCTCGACAGGCTGCCCGAGCTTGAGATCGTCACTCGAAAGCCGGGGTCGGGCCTTCCGCGTCCGAGGCTTTACCAGCCTGCCGGCGACATCGATGGCTTCATGGACGAAGTGCGCCGCGTCGATGGGATGGTCGAGGGTCTTCAACGTGCGGCGGAGGCTGTTCTTGGCGCCGACGATCCGCTGCCGGATGTCGACGGCGGCGAGCTGACGCCTCGGCAGACTCGCGCGATGGCGGTTCAAGCTCAGGCCTGTGCCGACTGGTGGCTCGTCGGGCGCGACGAGCGAGCGGCCGAGCGGGCATGGAGCATCTGCCGTAAGGTGCTGGCCGTTCGGCAGTGGGTGGCGGCCGAGCATCTGCCGCTCACGATCGATCTCTACGTGTCCGGCATACTCCGTTCACTCGCTCGCGTGTTGGATAGGATGGCCGACTGGCTAGGCGCCGAGCGCGCCGACGTGTTGGCGTCAGGCCTCGTGAACCGTGGCGCGCGTCCGTTCCTGGAGATATCGGATGCGCACAGCGAGTGGTGGACGACCAGCGTGCACAACTGGAGGACCGTGGTGTGCGGCGGAATCTGCATCGCCGCGCTTAGCGCCCAGGAAACGCTTTCCCCGGATGAGCTTGAGCGAATCCTGACGCACGCAGTGATCGGCGCCCTCGCGGTGCTGGATCAGGGCGACAGGGACGGCGGGTGGTTCGAGGGGGTGTCGTACTGGCGGTACGGCATCGGCGAGGCGGTGGAGTTCATCGACGTTCTCCACCGCATCACCGGCGGCGGGGTCGATCTGTTCTCCCACCCCTACCTCGGCAAAGCCGGAGATTTCGCGCTATACCAGACATGGCCCGACGGCAGAGTGTTTCATTGGGGAGACTGCGGCGAGAAAGTCGGGGCCACGATGCTGATGGCCAGGCTTGCGCGGTCGAAGCGCCGCTCCGACTGGCAGGCGTATGTCCGGCGGTTCCCGGAGAAGCCGTCGCTGGAGACCATTCTCTGGGCGGACACGACTTTGGAGGCCGCGTCCGAGGATACACTGCCGCGGGTCAAGGTGTTCCACGGGAATGAGACCGCGGTTCTCCGATCGGGATGGGGTGATGGGGACCTCATCCTTGGTATCAAGGCGGGCGAGACGATCGCGAACCACTCGCATCTGGACATCGGTTCATTCGTCGTCGTGGCGGACGGAAACAGCCTGGTCGACGACGGCGGGCACTGGCCCTACGGCCATTCGTTGGGCATGTTCGAGCTGGAAGACAAGCGGTGGGACTTCCCCGGCCTCGCGACCGAATGTCACAGCACGGTTCTGGTCGACGGCATGGGGCAGTCGTATGGCGCCGAACACCGGGGTGTCATCGCCGCGGCGCAGGATTTCGGGACGTGGGCATTCGCGACGGTAGACGCAACCGCGGCATATCCGCAGCTCTCGAACTTCGTGCGGTATTTCCTCCTCATC
>CAZSJP010000648.1:0-3212 GCA_964606675.1 uncultured bacterium | reverse complement strand
GAACTTCCGAGACATGCCGTGGGGGCGCGACGGCAACGAGGCGTGTCAGGGGCACCAATGCTGGCGCGGTGAGACCGACTGGGCGATCACAAGCACTGGCACGCAACGGCCGGCCGAATGCCAGCTGATCGAGGCTCGCGCCACCGGGCATGCGAACCATGCCGGGCTGGGATCGCCGGGTGGCGTCCGCAACGACCTGAGCAGGGGTTTCTCGAGCCCGAGCTTCTTCCACTTCGGCACCGACAGAGATGCGAAGCGGCTCGTCACGGATACCGGCCCGAACGACGAGGGCGGCCGCGTATTCATCGCCGACTTCGGCGACCCGGGCGAGGGCGCGCTGTCGTCCTGGACGTGCCTGGCGACTCCGCATTCGTCGTGGGGGAAGGACGCGCACATCCATCCGTTCCTGTCGCCCGATGGCACAAACGCGTTCTTCAACTCGGACGAGTCGGGCGTCCTGCATGCCTACATGGTGCGTGGTTTGGAGGCCGTCGAGCGCTGAGTGCGCGGTACGAGGGACGGAGCCGGGCGGCGATCCCACCCAACCCGCGGCAACGCGACACCGGCGTGGACCGCGCGGCGAAGGGGTGGCGGCGATCTGTGCACTGCCGTACCTTCACATTCCGCAGTGTCCCCACGCGACGGCCCGCATGTCGTCTGCTTCACGGACTGCACCCCTCCGCCGCGCCACTGGAAACGAGCCGAGAATGACACGCATCAATTTGGTCGCCATGGTCTGCTGCATCGCGCTCATGACAGCGTGCGGCCCCGCGTCCGTCCGAAGCCCGATGCAAGGCGCCGCCGTGGCGGGCCGATACACGATTCACGTCGCAACCGACGGCGACGACGACTCGGACGGCCCTTTCGCGACGTTGGAGCGCGCCAGAGACGAGATCAGGGCACTGCGAGGAAGTGGGCGACTCTCCCGCCACATCGCAGTCGAGGTCGTGGTCCACGAGGGGACGTACCGCCTTGACAGCACGTTCGTCCTGACCGAAGAGGACTCCGGCAGCGACGTCGGGCCCGTCGTGTACCGACCTGCGGACGGCGCCAACGTCGTGATCTCCGGCAGCCGGGAGGTGCACGGCTTCCGCCCTCACCGCGAGGAAGTGCTGCGGTCCGACGTCGGCGGCCTGAACTTGCGGAGCTTGAGCGTCAGGACGACCGATCCGGTGCTGACGTGCGAGCTGTTCTACAACGGTCGAAGGCAGCAGCTCGCGCGGTGGCCCAACTTCGACTCTCTAGATCGTGCGGCGGGCGAATGGCAATACGTCCGGGCCGTACCGGAGAGCCGAACCTGGACGCGCTTCTCGTACCTCGGCGACCGTCCCGCCGCCTGGCGGAACCCGTCGACGGCGCAGGTTCATATCTTCGCACATTGGGACTGGGCGGACGACTTCGTCGGGGTCGATTCCGTCGATGCGGATTCTTCCGTCATTCGCCTCGCGGACCGAACGCGGTACAACATCCTAGCTGGTCGTAGGTTCTACGTGCGCAACGTGTTCGAGGAACTGGACGCGCCCGGCGAATGGTTCCTCGACCGTGAACGCGACACGCTGTATCTCTGGCCTCCCGAGGGCGCCGATGATGCGGGCACGACAACAGTCTCGTACGTAGACACGCTGGCCTTCCTGTACGGTACCAGCCACGTGACGCTCAGGGGGTTCGTGCTCGAGGAGTGTCGTAAGGAAGCCGTCGCCGTCGTGGGCGGCAGCAACAACACGATCGCGGCGTGCACGATCCGCAACACCGGTGCCTACGGTGCGAGCATCAACGGCGGCACGTTCAACGGAGTCTCCGGGTGCGACATCAGCTACGTCGGGCTTGGGGGTGTGCTGCTGTCGGGTGGCGACCGTCCGACGCTCACGCCTGCGGGGAACTACGTCGACAACTGCCATATTCACCACTATGGGCGGACGGTGAAGTGCTACAGCGCCGCGGTGAAGATATCCGGCGTCGGGAACAGGATCACGCACAACCTGATCCACGACGCGCCGCACTGCGCGGTGCTGCTGAAGGGGAACGACCACCTCATCGAGTACAACGAAATCCACAACGTCATCGAGGAGGCGCAGGACGCCGGAGCGTTCTACCTGGGCCGCGACTGGACCGAACGTGGCAACATCGTGCGCTACAACAGCTTTCACGATCTCTACGGATACGGTATGTCCGGAGGATCGGATCACATGGGCGTATACAGGTACGCGACGCCCAGAGCCTCGTGGGCGGTCTACCTCGACGATTGCGCTAGTGGAACGAGCATCTACGGCAACGTCTTCTACCGCTGCGCCCTAACCGCCGCACACATCGGCGGCGGGCACGACAACACGTTCGAGAACAACATCATCGTCGATAGCTACCCGCCCGTTCACATGAACGACCGCCGTGGCAACTCGTCGACTCTGAGCCGGCGGCTTGAGGCGATGAATTACCAGCAGCCGCCCTACAGCGTGCGGTACCCCGATCTGGTGTCGATCCTCGACGGCGACCCCTACCTGGGCAAGCGCAACTCCATTTCGCACAACGTCGTGTGGTACACTCGCGACGACGTCCAGGGGTTCTGGGGCATGGACCGGAAACCGGAAAGCGCCTATGTGTGGGAGTTGAAGAACTTCGACCCGACAACCACGACCATCGACTCGAATGTGGTCTGGCATGGCAACAGCCCGGTTCGCGTTGCGCAGAATGCCTATGGCGATGAGCGTGAAGTGATGGATTGGAGCGCGTGGCGGGGCATGGGATTCGATGCGGCCTCGCAAATCGCCGATCCGCTCTTCGTGGATGCCCATCGCGACGACTATCGGCTGAAGGACGACTCCCCCGCCTACGCTCTCGGATTCCAGCCGATCCCATTCGGTAGCATCGGTCTGTATGAGCATGACAACCGCGCGTCGTGGCCTGTGGACAGGCAGCTTCGCAAGGGCGTCATCGAGCAGCGGAACTGGACCGTCAAGCTATTCGATTTCGAGACCGAGGGACAGTGGCACTTCGTGAAGGATTTCGCGCTTGCTGGGCCTTTCCCACTGGATTGGGACGGCACGTGGGCAGACAGCACGCAGAACGTCGCCGGCCGACTGTTGGGGTTCGACCGCTCATACGAGCCGGAGAGCCGCACCAACTGGACGGCGGAAGCGCGGTTCGAGACCATCGACGGCGAATCGGGATGGGAACGCGTGAGCCGCGATGAGATGGGCTACCTCAACCTGGACCTG
>CAZSJP010000647.1:0-3212 GCA_964606675.1 uncultured bacterium | reverse complement strand
GAAGCGCGCGTGCTGCCCGGCAACGTCGTCAGCGTGAGCGTAGAGAACATCGCTCTAGCGGAGTTGACGCTTCCCGCGCGCCACGTCGAACAGGGCGACGAGATCGTGTGGCTGATCGACGGCGAACGAATCGCCACGTCGCTGACCAGCGACATGCACTACGACGTCGTGACGACGGATTCGACCATGACCGTTCGTCCGCACGAAGAACGCCCGACACCCACCGTACGCCCGTACGTGCAAGGCTCCAGCACGAACCTGTACCACGGCGAGCCGCTGCTGATCGTGTACGGTACGCAGTCCGGTGCCGACACGCTCAAGGAATCGATTCGCGCCATGGCCGACGACGTGTCCCACTGGCTCAACGTCGACAGCCACATGGAGTTCGGACGCGTCCCGATGGTATCGGACGATGAGGCGTCCGACGACCAACTCGCCGCGAACAACGTCATTCTCGTCGGCGGGCCTCGGGACAACAGCATAGCCGCCCGTCTGATGGGCGGCATGCCGATCCGTGAACAGAACGGAACGTTGCGTGTGCTCGACAAGGAGCCGATCTCGCTCGACGGGCGGGGCTACGCGTTTGTGTATCCGAACCCGGAGCATCCAGAGCGCCTCGTTCACGTGTATGCATCGGACGTGCCCCAATACTACACGGTCCGCCGAGGCATGCTGGCGTCGTGGCAGGCCAACGAGTTCGCGCCGTTCGTCCCGGACCTGGTGGTGGAAGAGGTAGCCCTTGTCGATAGCGTGGAAGACGTTCGGCGGAACCGTCCGGTGCGGCGGCGGTACTTCACACACGAATGGGAACTCAAGGAAGTGCCGGACGGGGACATCACGCGTCATCCGGACAACCTGCGCGAGCAGGTTGAATTCAGCGCACGGGCGCGAATCCGCGCGACGGCAGCCGACTACGCGTTTGAGGGGCTTCCGCCCGAGCAAGCCGACATGCCCCTCAGCTACGTCCGGGAGACGGTCTCCTGGGCGGACATCAGGGATCGTCAGCCGGTGGTCACGTTCGACGTGAGCGGCGCCGATCTGGTCCGCTTCGCTCGGCACGACGAGACGGATTTCCCGCTGATCTACCCAGCCGTCGACTCGACGACCGTCGACCGGAAAGCGCAATACCGTATCGTCGGCCCCGCCTGGTTGCTGTGGCAGTTCGCAGGTGCGTACCACTACAACCCGGCGAACGTCGAGCTATTCGACGACACCGACCTTCTCGACCGCTCGTTGCGGCGCGAATGGGGAGTGCGGGTGCGGTAGCCACAGTCGGCGATGGAACGAAGGCCGGGGGGCGTCGAGCGCGACGCCCCCCCGGGCGTCTCCCATGGACAGCGAGGAGGCAGAATGGAGCGCATCACGCGCCGATGGCGGCGGTACGGCGATCCGGAGTTCGACCGCGAGTACATGGAGAAGGGCCTTCACGACCGCGAGACGCAGGAAAGGGAGGCCGACGCGGTGCTGATGATAGCGGCCCCGGATACCCCTCTACGAATCCTGGACCTAGCCTGCGGTGTGGGCACGCACGCGATCCGCTGGGCCGCCGCGGGCCACCGAGTTACCGGTATCGATATCTCCGAGACGTTCATCGCAGAGGCGCGCCGGTGCGCTCTGGACGCGGCCGTCTCGGTCGACTTCGTCGTCGGCGACATCCGTGGGATCACGTTCGCCGATGAGTTCGACCTGGTCGTGTGGGTGGAGAAGCCCAGCTTCCACGACGGCATGCCCGCGGTTGTCTACCGTGCTCTGACCACCGGCGGCCTGTTCATCGGCGATCTCCGCAACCCCGAGCACCCACGCGTTCAGGCCATGGCGGACGACTCCTGCACGTGGCGCGAGGAAGACGGAGTGTATTTCCTCTCCCGTCACACGTGCGACGAGGTGGCCCGCACGCGCGAAGACGTGTGGATCAGGATCGACACGGAGAGCGGCGCCGTCGAGGAAGACGTGCAGACCGGGGACATCCGGTCGTGCGCGAGCCGGACGCTGGGGGTCGCGACGGAGGAGCTTCCCAAGGCCGGCTTCAAAGAGACGGAACTGCGGACCATGGAAGGCGAGGTCTTCACGGGTGGCGAGCGGCCCTATTGGCTCTGGATCGTCGCGAGGAAGTGAGCGCCCCGGCGGTGCAACGCGGCGGGCACACAGAACTGCCGAGCCCTACTCGTTCCATATTGACGGCGTGCTGGCCCACATCAGGCACGACCGCGGCTCGCCGTAACTGTGTTTCTGGTTATGGGAGTAGTTGACGCCCGTGTAGAACAGCCACCACCGACCCTCGTGCTCGACTATCGCGTTCGTCGGGTAGATCGTGTAGCAGTCCGGCTCGAACGGCTGCCCTCGCTCGATCCACTGAGTCCGATGGTTCCGCTCCCACGCGACCCCGTCGGTCGAAAAGCACCACTCCAGATTCATGTACTGCGACTGCACCGGGTACGCGCCCAACAGCCCCACCATGCCGCGGTCGGTGTGTGTGACGGTGAAGTAGTAGAACTGCAAGTCGGCCGGATCGTACTCGTCCGGCTCGATGATGCGCTTGCGTTCGCCGAAGCGCACGCCGTCGTCGCTGACGAGCCTGTCGATGACCCGGATGCGACCGGGCAGGTTGTCGTGTGCGGCATACCGCGGCCACTCGCGGTCTTCGATGGTGATCAACGTCTGCACGTACAGCTCGAACGAACCATCGGGCAGTTGGTACACTGTCGCGCCGTCGTTCGAGACCATCTCGCGCGGTGCCGACTCGCCGGCCTCGTCCCAGAACGAGTGCATGACCGGCCGCTCCGGGTCGACCACGCGATACCGACGGCCGTCGTCGCTGTTGGCACAGAGCAAGCGCTGGACCCGGTTGGGTATGTCGTGCGCCCAGAAATAGAGCCGGTGCGTGCCGTCGAGCAGTCGCAGACGCACCGGCTGCACGGGCTCCCAACCTTCCGGCAGGTTCCCGATGGCGAGAGACGCGTCGGCCGGCTCGCCCGTGCTGAGCACGGCGCGGTACCTGGTCATGTCCTCGCCGGGCCGCCCTTCGGCGATGGCGATGGTCTTGAACGCCTCTTCCGGCTGGTTGACGCCGTACCACATCCGCCATCGCCCGTCGCCAAGGGGTTCGACGCATGAGTTGCCGTTCTGTATGTACCCGCCCTCCCATGGCTCAGTAGGGCTGAGTGCGACGCCATGCTTGGTCCAGTCGCCTGGGGGGCAGGGAGTGGGTGTCG
>CAZSJP010000646.1:0-3222 GCA_964606675.1 uncultured bacterium | reverse complement strand
TGCACTATGGTCTTCACAGACGACGCTTCCAGACCCCATCGAAGGTCCTGACTCCGCGTGACCACCAACTCGGCGCGAGTGGCCTGCTCTTCGGCTTCTCCGCCGAGCCTGGCGACGCGCGACGCGATGCGCCGTTCGCTCAGGACGGCGCCGATACGATCCACCGCGTCGCCGGAGAGGGCGGCCGTCGAGACGACGTGGAACGTCTTGCCGTCCGACACTATCTCGGTGGCGACCTCGTCGCGAAGCTCGGCAGACGGCATCCACTGCACGGCGGTCTGCTCTACGTCGGCGAGGTGGTAGGGCTCTATGTCCGATGCAACGGCCCATTGCTCCCCATGGTCGCCCGACGCCAACACCCAGCACTCGTCGGGAAGAGGGCTTGCCGGGAATTGCGCCCGCTGCGCCGCGTCAACGATGCCGATGGGCTTCGGCGTCCCGCTTACAGCACCCAGGAATCTCATATCGTCGGGCGTCCACCACGCCTCGCCACACAGCACGATGCGCGGCACGCCTTCGACCTCTATCGCGATGCGATGGTGTCCCCTATGGACGGCCCACCACTGCATTGGGTTCTCGCTCATGACGCCTCCCGCGCCACGTACGGCGCCACCACCTGGCGGAGTGCGCCGACTGTCAGGCCGTCGCCACCAGGTACGAGGTCGTCATCGGATCGGCTTGCGATCCGTCGCGCGAGCAGGGAGAGTTCTTTCGCGGCATCGTCGAGCTGCCCGGTCCGCCTGTAGAGGCCGCTCAGACACAGGTGAATCAGCATGTCGCCGTCGTCGTTCCGGAGGCCTGTCTTGAGAAGCGCCGCCGCCTCGGACTGTTTGTCGCGGCCCTCGAGCGCCGTGGCGGCATCCACGAGCCTACTGGGCTCGACACGCCGCTCATCTTTCTCGGCGGGCGTCCGGGGTTTCGGAGCTGCCTGCACGGAATCCTTGATCGCCCGGCGCGTGTACCCGAGGCCCCCCTCGACCATCCGAAATGACGTCTGCCGAAACAGCAACGACTCGGCATGCCCGAGTAGCAACCATCCGTCCGGTCGGAGCGCGTGTTCGAACTGCTGCAAGACGTAATTCACAGCGTCTTCGTGGAAGTACAGGAGCACATTTCTGCACAGGATGACGTCGAACGGGCCATGCTTTCGGATGAGATCCTGACAGTCGACCAGGTTGGCCCACTCCCAACGGATCAGCGCGCGGACCTGCCGATCCATCTCCCAGCCGTTACCCTTCCGGCGCAACCACTTGCTTGCTAGTGGTTCCGGCTTTCCCGGCCGAAGCATGACGTGTCCGCGCGACGCGATCGTCAGCGACGCCATGGATATGTCGGTACCCCAGATCTCCACGTTGCTCCGCCCATCGCCAAGGGCCGCCATGGCAACCGTGAAGGGCTCTTCGCCAGTCGAGCAGGCTGCCGACCAGATTTTCAGGGGTCGGTCGTTTTCGCCCAGCACGATTCTGCGGAAGAAGTCCCACTGCTGGTTGTGCCGAAACAGGGAGGTCTCAGGGATCAGGATGTGGTTCAGCAACGACTGCCAGATCGGCGACCTGGGCGATCGGATGTCGAGTTCCGTCAGGAACGACTGCCAGTCGCTCAGGCCGGATCTCCGAAACTCGCGCTCCATCACCGGCGCCAGCTTGTTCATCTCGCGCTCGCGCATGACGAAACCGATGCGACGGCTCATGCGCCGAGACAGATCGTGCCACCAATTGGGAGAACCGTCGTTCATCTGAAGTGCACCACGTCCTAGGACGATGTTTCGAAGGTGAAGTCAGGGTCGCTGCCCGAGAAGCCGATCTCGCTTAGCGGGTCGGCATCCTGCTTGGCTCCCAGATCGCCCTCGCCGGCAGCAACCGGGCCAATCTGAGATCTCCGCAGATGCGCGATCGTCATCTGCATGAGTTCAGCGAGGCTATTCAACTCCTCGCCGGCTTCCACCGTGCTGCGGGTCGTCTCGACCGTCTGCCGCATCCCGGCGTTCATCTCGCCCATCGCTTCGGTGATCTGTCCGGTTGCCACGCTTTGCTGGCTCATCGCCAGGCCGATTACTTTCACCGACTCGACGGTCTGCTCCATTATCATCGCCGACGAGCTTGTCGCCTCCTGCATGTCCTGCACGAGCGTATCGATCTCACCAGTCGACTTGCGCGTGTCGTCGGCGAGCCGTCTGATCTCGGTAGCGATCACGGAGAATCCACCGCCGCCGGTATCCGACCTGGCAGCCTCGATGGACGCATTCAGCGCGAGGATGCGAATCTGCCGCGAAACCTCGTCGATCACCTCGCTGGCTTTGCTGACGCGCTGCGCTTTCTCGGAGAGCTGTAGGATCTCCTCCGACGCCTTCTCCGTTCGGGCGACCACTTCCTGTGCGTTGTCCGAAGCCTGCCGCGCGGACGAGTCCAGCTCCTCAACCGTGCTGGCCGTCTGATGCAACGACGCAGACTGCTGCGTCGCGGCGTGCTGCTGTTCTTCGGCAGCGGTCAGAATCTGTTGCCCGGCGGTCGACACCGCCTGGGCGGTGTTGTCGATCTCGTCCAGCGACTCGTCGAGCGTGCCGGCTAGAGAGTTGATCGCAACCGCAAGCGCACGTTGAGATTCGAACCCCTGCTCCACCACCCTCCGCTTCAAGTCGCCGGCCGCGATCTCCTGCACGGTCTCCGCCGTCGCCGACATGGCTATGGTCAGCTTCTTCGTCGCCAGGTTCCCGCCGGCGTACGTCGCCGCACAGGGTACCAAGACAATGCCGACCTGCCACAGCACCCATGCCATCGTCAGCTTCTCCGCCAGCACTATGTTCGTGATCGCGGATGGCAGCAGCACCAGGGCTATGATCGCAACCACGGCCAGCTGGAGCTTCTTCATCAGTGTCATAGCACTCCCACTTTCTTACATCAGCCACTGCGGGGGCCACGGTTTCACACACCGGAACCCAATGCTAAGGTCGCAACTCTGGGGCGGGAAGTAAAGACGTTTTGTCAGCTTGACGTACCGAGCATGGTTGAAGCGACTCCCGCCGCGCATCGACCGACCACTTCCGTACGCAGGACCGATCGGGTTCTCGTCGAGCGATTGCTTGTAGTAATCGGCGTCGTACCAATCGGCGCACCATTCCCAGACGTTCCCGGACATGTCCATCGCGCCGAACGGGCTTCGACCTTCGGGGAACTCTCCGACGGGGCTGGTCCATTGCGCGCCCAGTTTGTAGTGGTTGCACCG
>CAZSJP010000645.1:256-3222 GCA_964606675.1 uncultured bacterium | reverse complement strand
GAGCCGCGCAGCTTTCCGCGCACGCGGTAGTTACGTCGCCGTCGCGCATCTCACGGTTCGCGGCGCGAGCGTCGTCACGGGCCTGGAGGATTCTATGATGGCAGAACGTGCACTTCTCGACCACTCCCTTAGGGCGCATCGATACGTCCGGGTTGGCCTTCTTCTCCAGATCTCCGGGCCACTCCGGCGTGGACCAGTTGAAAACCTTTGCGTTGTACGGACACGCCGCCATGCAGTACCGGCAGCCGATGCAGCGCGCGTAGATCTGAGCGACAATGCCCTCTTCGCTACGATATGTCGCGTGCACCGGGCAGACGCGGGCGCAGGGCGGGTCGTCGCAGTGCACACATGGCTTCGGCAAATAGCGCACCTTGGTGCCCGATTGCGAGACGCTGACCTCGGCGAGGAGTTCGAGCCAGTGGAAGGCGCGCCCCTCTTCCGTTTGCTCGGGGCCGACAGCCGCGAGGTTGTTCTCCTGATGACAAGCTGCCATACACGCGCCGCAGGACGTGCAGCGATCAAGGTCTATGACCATACCCCAGCGGCTCATGATGTATGCCTTCCGTGCACGGGTGCCGGCAAACCATGAACCCGACGCCTCAGGAGCCGCACCCTGGCTCTGGCCGAGCCGAGTGCCAAGCACCCGCTGATCGGGTCGCGGACCGGAAGCACCGCTTCTACCGGATTCGATCCGCTTTCGTTCTTGGCACCCCGGTGACCGAGGCCAAGCGGTACGTGCACGACCCCCGCGACCGACCCCGGGAACACATGTACCACGGCCTCAACGCTTCCCCGGTCCGTTTCGAGGGCGACAAGGTCACCGTCGGCGACGTCGAGTTCGTGCGCGGTGCCGGGCGCCATCTCCGCCCAGGTCTGCCAGCCGCTCAATAGCGTGTAGCCGAACATCTCCAGTACCATGGGCGAGTTAGCGCCCAGGCTCCCACGGGAGGTGATGGGTCGGAACGGTTGGAGTGAGACCTCCCCGTCACCGGCATATTGCGCCGCCTCGAAATGCGGGAGACAGACGTGTTCCGCGTCGGCCTCGATGCCGAGCGCCTCCATCGCACGCGCGATCGCGCCATCGTCGTCGCCGCCGCCGCGCCGGCGAAGTAGTTGTTCCAGGCTCCGCGACCAGAACTCGTAGCGGCCGGATTCAGTGCCGAACATGCGGCTCCAGTCCTCCGTGTGCCGAACCGGGTTCCACCAGCCGGCGTGCCGCGTGAGTTTGTTCCAGTAGTCTTCCGGTCGTCGGTTCTCCGGGAAGCGCCAACCCCGCTTTTCGAGGAAGTGGACCCAGGAATCCTCAAACGAGCCAGTGACGACAGAGCCCTCGCGCGACACAGCCAACCCATCGACTCGGTGCCGCAAGTATTCGACGTAGCTGTTCCACGGTATGGCCGGGCTATCGGGCACCACGCGCTGCGCCAGATCGAGCAGAACGTCGCCGGGGTGGCGGCTGTCGTAGAACGGTTCAACGACCGGCGGGGCGACCCCCACGACGCTGAACGCGACGGTGTCAGGCGTAGTCGTGGCCTGCCAGCGCTCCAAGAAGACCGGTGTCGGCAGAACATAGTCTGCGCACTCTGAAGTCTCATCGGGGAACGGGCCGAGCGCCACAACCATGGGTATCTGCTTCATCGCCGCGCAGAGACGCTCGCCCGCCGGGCTGTCGTGCACCGGGTTGGAGCTTGCGACGAAGATTACGTCGATCGGTGCCGAACCGTCGAGCACGCCCTCGGCCAGCGCTTCCACCGGGTCCGACCCGGCGAGACCACGCGCAGCCACGTCCGCGCCCCCCGCCTGAGCGGGTTCGTCGAAATCCGGTAGCGGCGCGAACGGGATCGGCGGCGCCATTGATACGCCACCCGGCCTGTCGAAGGCGCCCATCAGCGCGTTGAGCGCCTGGACAGCCATCACCGTCCACGTGGCGTTCGAGCCTGTGGTAGCCTCGCCACCGGCGATCGCGACGGCTGCGGGCGATTCAGCGAACCGACGGGCAACGCGCACGATGGCGGCAGGTTCGGCGCCGCAGAACTGCGCTGCTCTATCCGGGTAGTAGCGCTCCATGAGCAACCGGCGGAAGCCGGCCCGCTTGCGACCGCGCTCGTCGGTCCGGTCATCGAAGCCGAACGTGTGGCGCGCCACGAACTCGCGGTCGTAGTGGCCCTCGCGCACAAGCACGTGGGCGACTCCGAGCGCGAACGCCGCATGGGTGCCCGGATCTACGGCCACCCACTCCTCGGCCTTGGCTGCGCTTGGCGAGAGCCGGGCTCCGACGTGGATCGTCGATGCGCGATCGTTCGTCTCGCGACTCCCGATCATCGATGCGGTGGCATGCAGCGGCGCCGGACCGTCTTCATACAGATTCAGGCCGAAAGAAAGCACCAAGTCGGCTTCGGCGAGGTCGAAGCCCGGGGGCTCGTCGATGCCCTGCGTCAGTTTGTACGCGAGCGCCGCGGGGTCGGCCGGCCGTGCGTTGTTACTCGATCCCAAGACGGCGGCGAACCGCGTGGCGAGGTCGTTGAAGAGAAGGCCCGGCTCGTCGTGCAGAATCGCGATCCGAGACCCTCGGCCCGCGGCTTGTAGCTCTCCGAGGCGAGCGCCGATCTGGCCGAGGGCGTCATCCCACGTTGTATCGGCGAAGGCTCCGTCGGGCTGTCTCCGTACGGGGCCACGAGGACGGTTCGGTGCGTAGAGAAGCTCAAGTCCGGCGTGTCCGACCGGGCAAAGGCCACCGCGGTTCAGCGGATGATGAGGGTTGCCCTTCAAGCCGACGGGCAGCCCGTCCACGAGTCGCACCGTCAGGCCGCAACCGGTTTCGCACAGACCGCAGATCGTCTGCGCGTCAACTTCGAGCCCAGGCCCACGAAGGGCTTCTTCGACGAGATTGTCCGGCACCGACCAAGGGCGTCCGCATCCGCCGAGGGCTGCTGCCCCGGCGGCAACGCCAAGCATCTTGAGGAATT
>CAZSJP010000645.1:0-246 GCA_964606675.1 uncultured bacterium | reverse complement strand
GCAGATCCATGTTGCCTACCTGTGGCAGAGAATGCAATCGTTGGACACGCCCTCTTCGTAGTGGCAGTGCATACAGTCGTCCATCGATATCGGAACCAATGCGCGGCTTAGCGGCTCGGTTCGATCCCCGACCTCTCCGTGGCACACGGTGCACGCGATCTCGGCGGCGACAGTGTGACGGCGGTGGGAGAAATACACGTGATCGGGGACCCAATACACCTTCTGCCACGGGATCGGCTCATCGGC